>NZ_CANPWG010000007.1 GCF_947581915.1 Candidatus Palauibacter scopulicola | reverse complement strand
AGACTTAGACGAATTCCTGCCGGGATTCTGACCACCGGAGATCCGCTGCCGAGGCACCGGTGGTTGCCGGTCCCGAAGGGGGCGTACGCGCCGGGCTGCCGGTGTTCGCCGCGCGCCTTCGTGTAGCGCTCGATGTCGAAGCGCTCCGGGTCGGGGAAGTACTCTTCGAGCATGTGCCCGACTGCCGTACCGATCATGACCTGGCTGCCCGCGGGTACCCTGTGACCCGCAAACTCGAACGAGTTGGCGGTGGTCCGGAGCACGGCGGGCGAGACCGGGTGGATCCGCAGGGTCTCCATCGCCACGCGGCGCGAGACATCGAGCCCCTGCAGCGCGGCGCCGCTCACCGGCCCCCGGTCGAACAGGGCGTCCGCCTCGGCGGTCATGCGCTCCATGAGCTCCGGGCGCTTCAGCACGTTGTAGAGCATGAACGCACAGGTGCTCGCGGTGGTGTCGAGTCCGACCATGTAGGGCGCGAGCACCGTCAGCGGCAGGTTGGTCTCGGGAAGCAGCTGGGGATCGGCGTCGCGCAGTTCGAGCATCAGGTCGATGAAGTCCGGCAGCGTCCTGCGCGGGCCCACTCTGCGCTTGTGGGCGAGAACCGTCCGGGCCAGCTCGCGGCCCCGTTCGCGGGCGCGGCGGAATCGCGGGAGCTTCATGACGTGCGGAATCGTCGCGGAGCTGAGGAGCAGGCCGCCGAGCAGCGTGGTCAGATCCTCCGTGTAGCCCCGCGGCGAATAGCCCGCCATCATGTGGCCCATCTGCTCGGCGATCACGTTCCGGAACTCCGGCAACGCCTCGAACCGCTCCCCCACCGGCCACTTGTCGATCTCCTCGCGGGTGATGCCGACGACTTCCCGTGACCGGTCCCTCATGGCCCGGACGGCGTATCCCCTGGCCTGGGCCTTCCGCGTGGTGACGTGATCGATCCCGTCCATCGTCAGAATCGAGCGCGACGAATCCATCTGGTTGTGGAAGTTCGCCATCGGCTCGAGCGACCGGAATGCGGTCTTTCCGTGCGTGGCGAGGAAATCGGCCGCTTCCGGTCCCGCCATGCACACGAACCGGCGCCCCGGAGCGCGAATCCTGAAGATCGGGCCCAGCTCGCGGTACTGGCGGGCGAGGAAGTGGACGAGCCCCTTCCGCATCGCCAGGCCGTTCCCCAGCAGCGGAATGCCCGGCACCGCGGGGATCTCCTTCGGTTGCGGAGGTTCCGGAGGCGGTTCATCGGGCGCCTCGAGTCCTTCGATCGCCAGGCTCATCGTGCGGCCGATCAGGTCGAGATTCTTCAGCAGATCGATGCGATCCCGGATCTGCGCCCGCTCCTCCGATGACAGAATCGTGCGAAACAGGCCGCAGGCGTTGGCCAGCGCGATCATCGCGATATCCCGCGGGTCCGGGACATCGTCGCTGAACAGCGCGCGCATGATCCGCAGCCTGGCTTCTTCGACCGACTGTCCTTCAACCGGGGGATAGCGCCGCGACCGCGACACCGACGGGACGAGCGACAGGAGCCCGTGCGCCTCGGATCTCAGGATCCCCCGCTCGATCAGGCGGGCCAGCGCGGCGCGCCGGATCCGGTCACCCCGCCCGGCGATCCGCCCGAGCCAGTAGCCCGTGTCGCGCGCCCCGTCGTCCCTCGCGATCTCGGCGAGCGCCGGATCGAGGATGGCGTCGCCCACCGGCGTGGCGTCCACGAGCATCAGGCGCTCGGTATCCGTGTCGATGCGGTCCTCGAGCGCGAGATCCATCAGCACCGCCCCGGCCAGCGCCAGGTCGAGCGAGCGGGGGGGCAGGCTGGTGGCCAGGTCCCCCCGCTCCTCGTCCAGGACGAGAATCAGGATTTCCTCCGCGAACCTCAGCATCGCGTGCTCCCGTCTACCCTTGAATCTTGCCAAAACAGCACCACCTTGAGCGCGCTATCGCGTAAAACTCACCTCGAAATAAACGAAGTGCGCCATGACGACAACAAAATACACTGGCCGGTGATCGTGCACCGCTTGGCCTGGCTGGCCGTTCGGATAGCGACCGCGGTCGCGGTCATCGTCGTCCCCATCGGCTACGCGACGGTGGGGAGCGACGCGGGCGTCGCGGTCGGCGCCGGCTGCGGTCTCGCCATCGGCGCGGCGGTCGGTCTCAGCGGGAACCGGGGGCCGCGGCCGTGGACCGGCATCCTCGTCGGCTCGCTGGTCGGGGTCGGCGCCGTGTTCGCCTCCACGGTGGCCGTCACCAGCGGGGCGATCGCCATGTCGCCGGTCCTTGCGCTGGGGGTCGGACTGATCCACGGGGAAGACCTCCTGGACGAGGTCGGCGGGACCTCCTTCTCGGGGTATCGGGACGCGTTCCGGGAGACGTTGTTCGTATCCGTCCTTCTCGCCCTGGGGCTTCTGCCCGCGATCTATACGCTATCGGAACCGTCGCTGTTCGTGGACATCTTCCTGTTCGTGCCCTTCGTGGCGCTCTCCGCCGGCCTCCTCAGCCGCCGCGCCGCGGGCTGGCGCGACACCCGCGCTCCCGCCCTGCTGGTGCTCGCCACCGGCCCTACCGTCGGCTATGCCTTCGGTGCGATTGTCCTGGGGTTGATGGAGGCCGACCCCGGGCTGAGCCTCGGCGCCGGCCTCGGGATCGGGGTCGGCCTGCTGCTCCTTGAACTGACGGTCACGGCGGCGTTTTTCGTGTTCGGGCGCGCGGCGATCATCTGGTGCCGGCCGCGGTTTCAGGTGTACAGCGGTCTCTCCGACTACCTGCGCGTCATGTGGGTCCCGATCGGCGGGTTCGCGATCGGCTACGTGACGATCATCCTGCTGTTCGCCGGATTCTACGGCATGCTGGAACACTTCAGTCCGGGGGCGTTCGCCGACGCCGGCACGGGGATCGTCGACTGGCTGTTCTTTTCGTTCTTCGCCGGCCTCGCCCAGGACTTCGCGACCATCGCCCCGGTTTCGGTCGGCGCCCGCGCGCTCGTCGGCATCCACCTGATTCTCTCGGCGGGCTGGGTTGTGGTGTTGTTCGCCGCGGTCATGACCTCCATCGGGCCGAAGCTGGAGCGGATCGCCCGGCGCCACGCGGAGGAAGGCGGCGACGACGACTGACTCCATGATCGACTTCACGTCCGCGCTTCCGTTCCTGCTCCTCTGGGCGGCGTTCGGCGTCTCGATGTTGGCGGGTCGCCGGTCGGTCGCGCCGGCTTTCGTGGCCCTCTCCCTCGCCGGCAAACCCGCCGTGGGGGCGCGCGGTCGTCGCCACCGGGGCCATCGCCATCCTGACGACGGCCGTGACGCTCGCGACGGCGACGGCGGTGGGGTACCTGGCGTGGGACCCGAAATGGCCCGCGATCCTCGCCGCGTGGATACCGTCGAACCTGCTTCTGACCTGCGTCTCCGAGGAGACGGTTTTCCGCGGCATCCTGCAGCGGCACCTGGGAAGAGCCCTGAGCGGAAGGGTGCCCGCGTCGGCCTTCGTGGCCCTCGTCGTCTGCGCCGCCGCGTTCGGCGTCGTGCACATCGCGGGCGGGATGACCTATGTCCTGCTGGCCACGCTCGCCGGCATCGGCTACGGCGCCGCCTACTACGCGACGGGCCGCGTGGAGGCGGGCATCCTGGTGCACTTCCTCCTCAACCTGTCGCACCTGATCCTGTTCACCTACCCGTTCGCCGCCCAATGAGGAAGTTTACGGAGGACGAAATGGACGATGGCTACTCCGCCAGAGCGCAGTCGGACCGCCTCGCCCGCGTCGTGGCCTCGGCCGAAGAAGCGATCGGCGACGGCGCCAAGGCAGCGCGCTGGCTCCGCAAGCCCAACCGTGCTCTCCAGGGACGCCGGCCGCTGGATCTCCTGGCCAGCGATGTCGGCGCCCGCCTTGTCGAGCAGGAGCTGGGGCGCATCGAGCATGGACTGGGCGCGTAGCCCGAAGCCCGCACCCCATGCGGCCCTGTCCTGGGGTTCCCGCGTTGAGTGGGAGCCCACTTTAGTTTGGCCTCCTCTACCTCTCCTCAGGTACTCCTGAAACGGGATCGAAGCTATGAAGCGACGTCGTGAGAATCCGCCGCGTCCGCCGCGGTTCAGCAAGGCGTGGTTCCTTGATTGGGGTCGCACGGTGGTTGTGGTGGCCCTCTTCTTCATCTTCGGGCGGACGTTCCTCGTGGCCACGTTCGTGATCGATTCGGGCTCGATGGAGGAAACGCTGCTGGTGGGCGACTTTGTGCTGGTGAACAAGGTGTCGCTAGGCGCCCCGATTCCCTTCACGAACTCCAACCTGCCGGGGTACGCTCAACCGGAGCACGGCGACATCATCGTGTTTCGCGCCGACCACTCCCCGGGGATCGACATCGTCAAGCGCACGGTCGGGCTGCCCGGCGACACGCTTCGCATGGATGGTGGCATCCTCTACCGGAACGGAGTCGCCATCGATGAGCCCTACGTACGGCGGAACCCACGGATCCCGGACTCCTTCGACCCGAAGATGTTGTGGCAAGCGGACTACTTGCTGCCGGAGCTGTCCCGCGACGCGTACCAGCCGACGCGCGACAACTGGGGTCCCATCACCGTTCCCGAGGCGCGGTACTTCATGATGGGGGACAACCGGGACGACAGCTTCGACTCGCGATCATGGGGCTTCGTAGAACGCCGCAAGATGCAGGGAACGCCGCTATTCCTATACTACTCGTACGACCGTGAAGCTCTGAAGCCGTTTCGCTTCTTGACGGCGATCCGACCGGGGAGAATCGGGCCTCCGCCACGCTAGCCGCATTCAAGCAAGGATCGGGTAGGAGGTTGAGTGGGCCCGGGTAGATTTGGTGAAGCAGCGTCCCCTGGCGGGGCCGATGCTTCACCGAGCTCGCGCCCCTGGGGGGCGCTCGGTTGAACTACCGTCGACATAGCCGTCCGTGAGGTCGGTCTGGAGATCGAAGCCGGGGAGAGGTTTGAGGGCCGGTGGAGGAATAGTGGGCCCGGGTAGATTTGAACTACCGACCTCACGCTTATCAGGCGTGCGCTCTAACCAGGCTGAGCTACGGGCCCCGAAGAAGACCGGCGCGCGACCGTTCCGCGTGGGCGGAGGGTCGGGCGCCGGGCGGCGTCCATCCTAAGGAGACGGCGCGGCGGGTTCAAGTTTTCGCCCCCCCCCTCCCCCCGCTCTGCGCCAGCTCTGGCGAGCGGACCACCAGCGCATCTGACAAAGGGGCGTGGCGGGCTGAGCACGGTGACCGGGGAGCGGTGGGCCCGGGTAGAGTTGATGAAGCAGCGTCCCCTGGCGGGGCCGATGCTTCATCGAGCTCGCGCCCGAAGCGGGCGCTCGGTTGAACTACCGACCTCACGCTTATCAGGCGTGCGCTCTAACCAGGCTGAGCTACGGGCCCCGAAGAAGACCGGCGCGCGACCGTTGGCGCGGCGGGTTCAAGTTTCCTGGGCGCCGGGGACTCCGTTTTCGACGACGTAGCTGGCGCGGGTGGCGATCGGGGCGTCGGGGCGGGTGACGTAGGGCATGACGCGGAAGTCGGTGCGGAGGCGGGCGGGGGAGAGGCGGCAGCGGACGTAGCCGCGCTGGGCGTTGAAGAACTTGATGTGGGGGTTGTGGCCCATGGCGTTGTCGCCCTGCGGCCCCGTGTCCACTCCGTCTCCGCTCGAGCTGATGGAGGTGCCGGCGAATTCGGCGCCGACGGTCGGGGAATCCGCGCGCTCGAAGTCGAGCTTGAGGTCGTTGACCCAGTTGGTGTGGAGGTCGCCGGTGAGGACGACGGGGTTCGAGGGGCGGCGCTCGTGGAGGAAGCTCATGAGGCGGTCGCGATCGGCGGGGTAGCCGTCCCACTTGTCCATGGCGAGGGTGAGTTCCTCTTCGCCTTCCTCGTCGCCCTCCAGCAGCCGGGCCATGAAGACCTGGTTGGCGAGGACGTTGTAGCGGGCGGATGACGAGTCGAG
>NZ_CANPWG010000006.1 GCF_947581915.1 Candidatus Palauibacter scopulicola | reverse complement strand
GCCGGTACAGGCCGGCGTCGAGATGGGCGCAGAGTTCGGCGATCGCGTCGCCGACGGGGTCGCCGGCCAGGGCGGCAGGGTGCGACCCGTCAGCGTTCGGGGCGTCGGGGGTGTCGGGCGTCACATGCATGGCGTTCTCATCCGAATCTCAGGGTTCCAAGGGGGTACGCACTGATACCCCGATCTTCGGTAAATGTTCGGGCCATGTCTCAACGCGCTCTCAACGGGTCTCGACCCATATCGACGACCAGGACGTTCCCGCGGGAACGCCGGCGACCAGGAAGTAAATGCCGTTTCCGGTTGCAAAACATCGACCACGGATGTTGCAAAACTACGATTGCTGGCGTTGCAATACGTCGATCGTAGACGTTGCAGATCGCCAAACCGGCGGCGCTGGGCGTGATTACGGGCAGCCCCTTCGGCTACCGCCGGCCGGATGGCGTGAGCGTCATCCCGGTCGGCGCGCTGGGACCCTGATCGGGCCGGGGCGGTTGGCGCCCCGGCCCGTCACAGTCGTCGGTCAGGAACCGGCGGGTCAGGAGCTGGCGTCGTCGGAGACGGCGCGGGTGGTGTCGTCGTCGTGCGTGCCGAACTTCTCGAACCAGGTGCGCAGGAAGAGCTGCGTGCGCAGGAAGTTCGACGGCGTGCTGCTCGTCCCGTGCCACTCGTTGTGGAAGCGGATCATGGCCGTCGGCACCCGCTCCATCTTGAGCGCCTGGTAGTACTCCTCCGTCTGGGGCATCGGCGTCCGCAGGTCCATCTCCCCCGTCATCAGCATCGTCGGCGTCGTCACGTTGCCCACGTACATGAGCGGCGAGCGGCGCAGGTGCTCGGAGGGATCGTCCCACGGGAAGTGCTCGAAGTTGCGGTACCAGCCGGGGCCGTCCGTCGTCCCGACGAAGGAGAGCCAGTTCGTGACCGGGCAGTTCGCCGAGGCGGCGCGGAAGCGGTCGGTGTGGCCGACGACCCATGAGGTGAGCACGCCGCCGCCGGAGCAGCCGTACACGAACATGTTGTCTTCGTCGACGTAGCCGCGCTCGATGACCTCGTCCACGCCCGCCATCAGGTCATCGAAGTCCTGCGACGGATAGGCGTTCTTGATCGCGTTCCCGAAGTCCGTGCCGTACCCGGAGCTGCCGCGCGGGTTGGTGTAGACGACGACGTAGCCATTCGCGGCGTGCTCCTGCCAGCCGAAGTTGAACCCGGTGTTGTACATCCCGTGCGGTCCGCCGTGGATCGACAGGATGAGCGGATACTTCTTCGACGGATCGAAGTCGGGCGGCTTCACGATCCAGCCCTGGATGTCCCAGTCGCCCACCGACTTGTACCAGATCTCCTCGACCTCGCCGAGCGTGACGCCCGCCAGCACGTCGTCGTTCACGTTCGTGAGCTGCATGACGTTGCCGCCGTCGTCGAGATCGAAGGAGACGACGTCGCCGGGACCGTGCGGCTCGGTCAGCGTGCCCATCGCCTTCCCGTCGTCCGTGAAGGAGCTGAGGCTGAGGAGGTGGTTGCCGCTCGTGACCTGCGTCACGCCGCCATCCACGGAGGCGAAGTGCAGGTTGCGCGTGCCCTCGCGGTTCACGTTGAAGTAGACGCCGCTCCCGTCGGGCGCCCACATGAGTTGCGGGCTCCCCCGCATGCCGCGGTCGAAGTCGCCCGAGATCTGACGCACGCCGGAGCCGTCCGGGTTCATGACGTAGATGTGGGAGTTCCGGTATGTGTCATCGTTCCAGGGCTGTCCCGAATAGGCGACGAGGCTGCCGTCGGGCGAGGGATAGGCGCCCCCGTCCGGCCCGTGCCGCGTGGTGAGCTGCCGGATCGCGCCCGAGGCGACGTTCACCGCGTAGATCTCGGACTCGCGCCAGTTGTACTCGGAGTCCTCCTCCCGCAGCGACGAGAAGTAGATCTCGGTCCCGTCCGCGCTCCACTGGGGGTTGCCGTGGTTCCACATGCCGTCGGTGAGCTGCCGCGGCGTGCCGCCATCGGCCGGGACGACGAAGACGTGGGAGTGCCCCTGGTCGACGTATCCGCGGCGGTCCTGACGGTAGTCCATGCGGGTGACGATCTTCGGGCCTTCCGTCCAGTTGGCCCCCTCCGGCCGGCTCGGCAGGTCGATGGGCCAGCTCTCCGCGTCTTCCACCAGCATGCTGAAGGCGATGTGGGTCCCGTCCGGGGACCAGCGCAGGCTGCCGGGCGAGTGCTCCACCCGCGTGACCTGGGTCGTGGCGCCCTCCGCGTCCATCCAGCGGACCCAGATCTGCGAGCCCTCCGGGTCGCCCGACGCCGTGTAGGCGATGCGCGTGCCGTCCGGAGACCAGATGGCGCCCGAGCCGTCGATCAGCTCCCGCTTGCGGGTGCCGTCGGCGTTCATGATGTAGAGCGTGGACTCCCACCGGTCGTTCATCTGGTCGATCCAGCCGCGCGTGTACACGACGTGCTGGCCATCGGGGGAGATCTGGGGGTTCGAGACCCGTTCCCAGTCCATGTACATGTCGAGGGAGAGGGTCCTCATCCCGTCGCCGTTCTGGGCCGAGACCGGCGCAAGACCGACGAAGAGGAGAAGAAGCAGGCTCGCGGAAGCGAAGCGGGCGGCACGAAGCATGATGACCTCCTGCAAAAGCTGGGTATGTGCAGATCTCTAACGTACGCCGGACAACGCGGCCCGCGAAACCGCCACGGCTGGCGTGTCTGCCGGGGACCGTCGCAGCTTGGAAGCAGTTGGGACGTGAACTGCATTGGACGAAATTCCGGGAGGGAACCTCATGAAGCGGCGAACCCTTTTCTTCGCGGGTCCGACCTTGGCGGCGGGGCTGGCCTTGGCGGCGGGGCTGGCGCTGGCGGGTCCGGCGGTCGTGGGCGCGCAGCAGTTCGGCGGGGCGCTGGCCGTGAGCGGCGACCAGGTGCTGGTCGGCGAAGCGGGCAACGGCACGATGTCCGGCATCGTGTGGGTCTACGGCCTGACGGCCTCGGGCTGGGCGGAGACGGGGCAGGTGACGGTCTCCGATCAGGTGCGGGTCCCGGACGGGTTCGGACGGGCGGTAGCCGCGCAGGGGGACTGGCTGTGGGCGGGCGCGCCGCTCGAGGCGGACGGGGCGGGCGCGGTCTATCTGTTCCGGTCCGACGGGACGGGCGGCTGGGAGCGGACGGCCCGGCTCGATGCGCCGGAGGGCGCGCGGGCGTTCGGGAGCGCCATCGCGCTGGCCGCGGGCGTCGCGATCGTGTCTTCTCCCGCGGCGGATGACGGGCGGGGGGCGGTGTTCTCGTATACGCTGGGCCCCGACGGGTCCGCCTCCGCGGGCATGGCGTTGCGGCGCGCGGAGGGCGTGGCGACCGAGGGGTTCGGCGCGGCGCTGGCCCTCGACGGAGAGACGCTGCTCGTCGGCACGCGGGAGTCCGCCAACGCGGCGCCCGTCGTGTTCGTCTTCACGCGCGGGAGTTCGGGATCGTGGACGGCGACCGGGACGCTCGAGGCGCCGTCGCTCCAGGAGCGCAGCGGATTCGGGGCCTCGCTCGCGGTGCGCGACGGTTTCGCGCTGGTCGGCGCCCCGACCCTCAGGGAGAGCGGCGGGGCCGTCTTCGCCTTCTCGCGGGGCGCCGACGGCTGGGCGATGGAGGCGCGCCTCGGCCCGCTCCTGCCCGAACCCAACGCGCAGTTCGGGTCCTCGCTCGGCTTTGACGGCAACGACATCCTCATCGGGGCGCCGGGCAGCGGCATGGGCGCCGGCACGCTGTACGCCTACCGGCGCGACGCCGAGGGGCAGTGGCGCGAGGCCTCCATCCTCCTGCGCTCTCCGCTCGGCGAGCGCTCGGGCTTCGCCGGCGCGGCGGCGCAATCCGGCGGCCACCTCGTCGTCGGCGCGACCGGCATGGATTCCGGGGCGGGCGCCGCCGTCGTCTACGAGCGCTCCGCCGCCGGCACCTGGGAGGAGGGCGGCACGCTCGTCAACGACTACCGCGGCTTCCCCGCGATCGCAGGTGAGGAGATCGAGTGCAGCGAGGGGCACGCGGATGTGTTCGAGTGCCGGGACGTGAACATCACCGCCTTCATGCCGATCAAGGATCTCGGCGGCACCCGCGCCACGCGCGTCAACGACATCTGGGGCTGGACCGACCCTGAGACGGGGCGCGAGATCGCGATCGTCGGCCGTACGGACGGCACGTCGTTCGTCGACGTCAGCGACCCGTACCACCCGCGCTTCCTCGGCGACCTGCCCGCCACCGAGGGCTCGCGGCACATGATCTGGCGCGACATCAAGGTGTACCGCGACCACGCCTACATCGTCGCGGACGCGGCGCTGGAGCACGGCGTGCAGGTGTTCGACCTGCGGCAACTGCGCGACGTGGGCGCGGAACCCGTGACCTTCGGGGAGACGTTCCTCTACGACGGGATTCACTCGGCCCACAACATCGTCATCAACGAGGAGACCGGCTTCGCCTATGCCGTCGGGAACAGCGGCGGAGGCGAAACCTGCGGCGGCGGCCTCCACATGATCGATCTCACGGAGCCGGCCCAGCCTGTCTTCGCCGGCTGCTTCGCGCAGGAGGGGACGGGACGCCGGGGCACGGGTTACGTGCACGATGCGCAGTGCGTCATCTACCGCGGCCCCGACACCGAACACGCGGGCAAGGAGATCTGCCTCGGCTCGAACGAGACGGCGTTCAACATCGCGGATGTGAGCGACAAGGATGCGCCGGTCGGCCTCGCCACGATCGACTATCCGAACGTCGCCTACGCGCACCAGGGCTGGCTGACCGACGACCACCGCTACTTCTACATGAACGACGAGGGGGATGAGCCGCAGGGTCTCGTGGAGGGGACGCGCACGCTGGTGTGGGATGTGACGGACCTCGACGATCCGATCCTCGTCACCGAGTACATCGCGGAGACGACGGCCACCGACCACAACCTCTACATCGTCGGCGACCTCATGTACCAGTCGAACTACTCCGCGGGCTTCCGCGTCCTCGACATTTCGGACCCCGAGAACCCGGTCGAGATCGGCTTCTTCGACACCTCGCCCTACCAGGGGGGCGCGTCGTGGAGCAACTACCCCTACTTCGAGAGCGGGACGATCGCGGTGACGGGGACGGGTGACGGGCTCTTCCTGCTCAAGAACATGGCGAGACCCCGCCTCGTGCCGTGAACCAGGCGGCTGGAACCGGCGACCGGGGCCCCCGGACCGACGATCCGGGTCCGGAGGGTCCGATCGTCCTCTTCGACGGCGTCTGCAACCTGTGTGCGGGCGCCGTCCGTTTCATCATCCGCCGCGACCGGCGCGGCCGCTTCCGCTTCGCCGCGCTCCAGTCCGACGTGGGACGCCGGTTCCTCGCGGGGAACGGGGTCGAGACACCCGGACCGGGCGAGCCGCCGCCGGAAGCCGCAGAGCCGCCTGAATCCCTGGTCCTCGTCGCGAACGGGCGCACATACGCCAGGAGCGGAGCGGCGCTGCGCATCGCGGCCGGGCTCGACCGCGCGTGGCCGCTGGCGGCCGTCCTCCTCGTGATCCCCGCCCCGCTGCGCGACCTCGTCTACCGCTTCGTAGCCCGCAACCGCTACCGCTGGTTCGGCAAGCAGACCGCCTGCGAGCTCCCACGGACCGACGAAAGCTGGCGCTTCCTCGACGCCTGAAGAAGTCACCTCCAAGCCGTCTTGATAGCCGGATGTGCCCGTACCGGAGAATTGCGTCAGAGCCCTCGAAAGAGGGTTCGGCGGGGGCGGTACTGGTGTACCCGGTGCGGGCTTGACACTCCACCGGCGGGGTTCGATCCCCCGCGCCTCCACCTATCCCTCTGTGCGTCAACCTATTGTGGGCTCGCAGGCCCGTAAAGCTGTAATCCTCCCGGATCATGGCGTGCCTGCTCAACACAGCCTCAAACGGCGCCGGCTATAGAGAACCCCGTGGGGCAACCCACTCGGTTACCTGCCCCGTGACGGCCGCGATCGTGTCGAAATCCGCATCGTAGTGGAGGACGGTCAGGTGCGAGGCCTCGGCAGCGGCGGCAATGATGAGGTCGGCGATCGGCACCCGGTGCTGCGCCCGCCGGGCGAGCAGTCCCTGCACTGCGATGGCTCGCTGAAAGATCGCTTCCGTGAGTGGCACGTGACGGTACGCCAGCGTACGCCGGGCCCGCGCTCGCGCATGCTCCTCGCCATTGCGGGTGGAGTAGAGCACCTCGAGGTCGATGATGGCGCAAGTCGCGGCCTGGCCCGTTTCGATGACCGGCGTGAGTCGTGCGTGGACCCGGGGATGCGCCATGCGGGCCAGCGCGCTCTTGTCGATGAGGTAGGCCACTCGCGTTCGACGTGGACCGGTTCAGGAACGCCAGGCGCCGGCCATAACCTTCTCGTTCGACAGTTCGAGCCCGTCCATCGTCGCCAGGGCCTCGATCTCCTGGCGTCGCGCCTCCCGCCGCAGGACTTCGCGCAACGCGGAGTCGATCGTCTCCTTGATGGAGGACGTCCCGAGGAGGATTCGCACCTGTTCGATGAGCCCGTCGTCGATTTCCACGCTGGTTTTTCTCACTGCGCCCCTTCTTCTCACTCGGCCCTCCGTGGTCGCCGTCACGGATATACAATGTATGGACATTAGTATATCCAACTCAAGAGTGGCGAGATATCACATGCGTTCGTGGACGACGCGGCCGCCGACGATCGTGTACAGGGCCTCGGCCTCGAGCAGGCGCGCGGGATCGTTGCGGCCGGCGTCGACCAGGTCCACGTCGAACACGGCGATGTCCGCCAGCTTGCCGGGTGTCAGCGTGCCCTTGATGTCCTCCTCGAACGAGGCCCAGGCCGGGTTCAGGGTGTAGGCCTCGATCGCCTCCTCGATCGTGAGCCGCTGCTCCGGGAACCAGCCCTCGGGCGGCTCGCCGCTGAGCGTCTGCCGGCTCACGGCCGCGTACAGTCCGTACCTCGGATGGAGGAAGTAGCGGGCCGCGTTCGTCCCGGGACTGTCGCTCCCGAACACGAGCACCGCCCCCGCGTCCTTCAGCGACCGGAACGCGTAGGCGCCGCGGGATCGTCCGCCGATCCGCTCCTCCATCCACCGCATGTCGTCGGAGATGTGGTACGGGTTCACCTCCGCCACGAGGTTGAGTTCGCCGAAACGGTGGAAGTCCGCCTCCTCCACCACCTGTGCGTGGATCATCCGCCACCGGTGATCCACTTCGATCATGTCGTGCTCGCTCAACACGGCCTCAAACAGGTCGAGCAGGATCTTCACCGCCTTGTCGCCGATGGCGTGGATGTGGGGCGGGAGGCCGGTGGGCACCGCCTCCTCCATGAGCCGCTGGAGGTTCCCCTGCGGGAACTCGGCATAGTTCTGGCCGCGGGTGAGGGAGAGGGCGAGGCCGTCGATTCCCTCGGGAAGCATGATCTGGCGCACGATCCCGAAGTTCCCCGGCGCGTGGTCGTACTGCTCGTAGAACATCGCGCTGGAGCCGCCCATGATCCCGTCGACCCAGGCCTTGTAGCCGATGAAGCGGAGCCAGTCGTCGCCGAAGCCGCGGGTGATCCCGAGCCCGCCAGTGTGGGTCACGTTGTCGAGCGAGGGGCGGATGTTGATGCGGGCGGTCAGCTCGCCGCGGGCGTGCAGTTCCTGGTAGGCGCGGAACTGCTCGGAGGTGGTGATGTCCTGGATCGTCGTGACGCCGCCCTCGCGGGCCTCCCGGAGCACGGCGCGGACCTCGGTGAGGCGCTGCTCGAACGACTTCGGCGTGATGGCGGCCCGGACGAGGTTGACGGCCGAGCCCGTGAGGATGCCCGTGACCCGGCCGTCCGCGTCCTTCGCGATCATGCCGCCGGGCGGCGACGGCGTGGCGTCGGTGATGCCCGCCATGTCGAGCGCGAGGCTGTTCGCGAGGTAGACGAAACGGTCGAAGCGGTTCACGAGGACGGGGTGATTCGGGGTCACGTCGTCGATGAGGTCGCGGTGCGGCGTGAACGGCCCGCCGGCACTCGCAGCGGCGGCCTCCGCGCCGGCCTCCGCGGCGCCCTCCTCCCCTTCGCGGCCGGTCGATCCGACCTCCCACTCCTCGTAGGCGCCCCAGTCGCCGCGCGTGATCCAGCTTCCGGGCGCCAGGCGCTCGGCCGCGCGCGCGATCTCCTCGCGGAAGCCCTCCGGCTCGTGCACCTCGAGCAGGTTCACGCCCACGATCAGCGCCCCGGTGCTCTCGACGTGCACGTGGCCGTCGTTGAAGCCGGGCGAGACGAAGGCGCCATCCAGGTCGATGACGCGCGTGTCCGGTCCCACCAGCGCCTCGGCCTCCGCGTTCGACCCGACGACGGCGATGCGCTCGCCACGGACCGCGATCGCCTCGGCCTCCGGCCGCGCCTCGTCGAGTGTGTACACGTCTCCGTTGATGAGGACGAGATCCGCCGGCTCGTCCGGACCGCTTCCTCCGCACGCCGCTGTCAACGCGACGGCCGCGATCAGCCATTTCTTCATCGTTGTCCTCGAACTCTCTCCCAGACGAGCGTTCCCACCGCGCCTCCGCCGCGCGCGGGGTCCGGTTCGGTGCTCAGAATCAACCGGTCCGGCCCGTCGAAGGTGAACGCGCGGGGCCGGTCCGAGCCGACCCAGCTCGGCAGCAGCGCGCCCTCCACATGGTGCGTGACGACACCCGCCTCCATGTCGACGGTGTAGTCCCCATAGTAGGAGAAGAAGCCGCCCAGGATCGCGTCGCGCATCTCCTGTCCGGTGGCTTCCGCGGCAGCGGGGAGTTCCCGCCCCACCTGCATCAACTGCGCGGACATGCGGCCATCGGCCGTGTAGGCGATCTGCCCGGCGGGATTTCCGTCGTAGGGAAGCGTCACCTCGCCGGCGGCGGTGCGGCTCTCCCACGAGGCGAGCGACCACGCCCCGACGAAGGGGTTGTCCGCGTCGGCGGCGGGTTCCGGGGCACAACCCGCGGCTAAAGCCAAGGCCAAGGTCAGCGTCAAGGTCGGGGCGCAGCAGATGCGGCGCACCGGGGGATGGGTCGCAGACATTCGCACCTCCGCTTCGCTGGGCCGCGCGTGTCTTCAGCGGTCTGGCGGCCCGTGGCTACCAGGGACGATAGGCCCGATCCCGGCGCCGTTCCACTGCAGCTCCACTGCGGCTTTTCCCCGCAACGTTTTCGGCCACGTTCCCGCGGGAACGTTTTGAGCCTCGGCCGCGCACGGATCGCCGACCCTCTCGGCAGGGCGCGATGTCCCTTGTACCTTCCGGGTCCGGCCCGAAAGGCAAGGGCGTGAAGCAGTGGTCCCTGAACGGGGGAACACGACACGAATGTCCGATCGCGAATCGATGGCCGACGACGGATTGAATCCGGAGGACTTCACCCTCCCGTCGCTCCGGCCGCGCGATCTGCTCGCCCACTTCGGGCCCGGGCTGATCCTCATGATGACGGGGATCGGCACGAGCCACGTCGTGACCGCGCCCACCGCCGGCGGGCGCTTCGCCTACGCCCTCCTCTGGTGCCTGCCCGTCGCGTACGTCTTCAAGTACTACGGGTTCGAGATGGCCTTCCGGTTCACCAACGCCACCGGGAAGAGTCTCCTCGAGGCCTATGCCACGGCGCGCTGGAAGTGGCCGCTCTGGTACGTGATGGTGACGACGCTCATCCAGTGCGCCATCGGCCAGGCGGGGCGTCTGATCGCGGCCGCCGCGGTCCTCTACTACCTGTTCAGCGAATACCTGGGCCTTCCCGTCCCGCTCGAAGCGTACGCCGCGCTGCTCGGCGTGGTCTCGGTGGCCATCATCCTGCGGGGGAGCTACAAGGCCGTGGAGAACACCACGAAGGCGCTCGCGGGCGTCCTCGTCCTCTCGTCGGTCGCCGTCTACATCGTCCAGCCGGCGCCGCTGGCCGAGATGGGGAACTTCTTCCTCTTCGAGATCCCGGACGGGTCGTGGCTCGTGATCGCGGGCTTTCTGGGCCTCCTGCCCACCGGCATCGACGTCTCGCTGCAGGCGTCGGAGTGGGGGAAGGCGAAGCGCGCGGGCATGAGCAACGTCCGCCCGCACCTCGAGGCGACGGGCCTCGCGCCTCGCTTCGACCCCTTCACGTCGCCGGCCTCCGACCTAACGGTCGATACCTCGCGGCTCTCCCCGCACGCGCGGGAGTACTGCCGGCGCTGGTTCCGGATCGGGCTGTGGGACTTCCGGACCGGGCACGTCGTCTCCTTCGTGCTCGCGGCGATCTTCGTGCTGCTCGCCGCGGTGTGGCTCTATCCGAGTCCGATCGAGGGACGCGCCGTCATGGGAGAGATCGCGGGCATCTTCACGCTCAGCGTGGGACCGGGGATGATGATGATCTTCATGCTCGGCGCCCTCGCGGCCACCTATTCCACCGCCTTCAACTACTTCGACGGATGGCCCCGCATCGTCGGCGCCTGCTGCCGGAACCTCTTCCGCCCGACGGCGCGCCTGAACGGGATATCGCCCGAGGATCGAGCCGATCCGGAACGGCGGCGGACCTGGAACTCCGAGTACAACATCTACCGGATGACGATGTTCTACTCGCTCATCGCCTCGGTCCTCTACATCACGTTCGACCCGCGCCCGGTGTTCCTCGTGCTCGTCGCGTCGGCGCTCGCCTTCTTCGTCGCGCCCGTGATCTACTTCTTCAACCTCTATTTCTGCCTGAAGGTGATCCCGAAGGAGGACGATCTCTTCTACCCGTCCTGGTTCGCGCGCTGGTTCGGGGGGTTGAGCCTGCTGATCTTCACCGGCCTGTGCGCGATCCTGATCTTCGCGCGCGTGTTCCGCATCCCCCTGTTCGGCGCGTAGCTCAACGCGCCTGGCTCAACGCGCCTGGCTCAACGCGTCTGGCTCAACGCGCCTGGCTCAACTCTCGGGCTCGGACCGCCGGGCGCGCCGTTCATCGTCCATCGCTCGCGACATGCCGGTCGCGACCAGCCCGGCCGGCACGGCCACGATCCCCATCCCGCAGATCAGAATGATGAACGTGAAGATCCTGCCGCCCACGGTGACCGGGTAGGCGTCCCCGTATCCCACCGTCGTCAGTGTCACGACCGCCCACCACAGGCTGTGGAACACCGATTCGAACTTTTCGGGCTGGGCCTCGTGTTCGAAGTGATGGATGCCGAGAGCCGCGATATACAGCAGAACCAGCGTGGCGAAGAGAAACACCATCGCCTCGTTGCGGGCGTACCTCACGGCGGTCAGCAACCGCGTCATGGCCGTGCTGTACTGCGCGATCTTGAAGAGCCGGAATACGCGGAGCAACCGCAGTCCGCGAACCGCCCGCAGGTCGATTCCGACAGACAGGAGCGAGAGGTAGAACGGAAGAAAAGCGACGAGGTCGACGATGCCGTAGAAGCTGCGGACATAGGCCCATTTGTTCTCGGCCGCGACGATCCGCACGACGTACTCGATCGTAAAGAGAACGACGATGGCGATTTCACAGACGGCGAGCGCCGCCTTCCATGCGGGGGACAACTGGTGGAGGGTGGACA
>NZ_CANPWG010000005.1 GCF_947581915.1 Candidatus Palauibacter scopulicola | reverse complement strand
ATGCTAACCTGTTGTGGCATACCGATATATGATGGTAGCGTCGTGGTTCGGGCGGGATCGGGCCTTCGAAGTCGTTGGACCACATTCCCAGGCCTCGGAGTGCCGAGAGGCGGCCGATCTCCGGCGGAATCGGGCCCGCCAGCGCGTTGTCGCTGAGGTGCAACTCCGTGAGGCGGGTGAGGCGGCCGATCTGAGGCGGGATGCGGCCCTCGAGGCGGTTGGACGACAGCGACAGGCTGCGGAGTCGAGAGAGCCCCCCGATCTCCGGCGGAATCGGACCCGTCAGCCCGTTCGTGCCGAGGTCCAACTCGCTGAGTCTGGCGAGGTGGCCGATCTCAGGCGGGATCCGGCCCTCGAGATCGTTGTCTGGGAGTCGGAGCGCGGTGACGCGGCCAACGCCGTCGGTACCGACCCCGTACCAATCCACGAGCGGCGCGCCGGTGAGCCAGTTGGCGTGGTTCTTCCAGCCCGCGCCGTTCGTCGCCTCGTAGAGCGCGATGAGGGCCACCCGGTCCGTCGACGGGTTGGTCGACTCCGGTATCCCGAACGGAAGCTCGCTCGGGCCGGCGTCCCAGCAGGCGAGGAGAGCCAGGAGAACGAGGAGGAGGGGGGCCGCGCGAAAGCCGCCGACGCTCCGCATGGGCTACCGGCGGCCGGCGGGTACCAGTCGCACGATGCCGGTCGGGGGGCCGTCCACGTCCCGCGTCTCCCCGTCGATCGCGAGGTAGATGAACCCGTCCGGTCCCTGCCGCACGTCGCGGATGCGGCCGATCCCCTGCAGCAGCGTCTCCTCGTGCGTTACCTCCCGACCGTCCATCCGCAGCCGGGCGAGGCGCCGCCCGCTGAGACCGCCGACGAGCATGTCGCCGCGCCACTCGGGGAACGCGTCACCCGTGTAGAAGAGCATGCCGGAGACGCCGATCGAGGGGACCCAGATGTGCTCCGGCGGCTCCATCTCCTCCATCAGGGTCGCCGAGTGGATGCGTGAGCCCGTGCGGTAGTTCACGCCGTAACCGACGACGGGCCAGCCGTAGTTGAGCCCCGGCTCGATCAGGTTCAGCTCGTCGCCGCCCTGCGGGCCGTGCTCGTTCTGCCACAGGTCGCCCGTCTCGGGGTGGACCGCCATGCCCTGCGCGTTCCGGTGGCCCCACGTCCAGATCTCGGGGTGGATCTCCGCGTCGCCCGAACGCCCGTCGCCCGCGCGTCCGTCGCCCGCGCGTCCGGCGAACGGGTTGTCCCCCGGGATCCGGCCATCATCATGGATGCGGATCGTGCTCCCGTTGTGGTTGGAGAGATTCTGCGCGGGGTGCGCCTCCAGGTCGCCGGCCGGGGGCCACTGCCGGTCACCCAGCGTCATGAACAGGTAGTTGTCACGGTCGAAGACGAGGCGTCCGCCCCACATCGAGCTGCGCTCCGTCCCGTTCCCGGGCGCGTCCGCGTGGAACAGTTCCTCGACGTCGCTCAGCCGGTCGTTCTCGAAGCGGCCGCGGGCGATCGCGATCGTGCCCAGCGAGTCGGGGCCCGGCTTCACGTAGCTCAGGTAGAGCAGCCGGTTCGTCTCGAAGTCCGGGTGCAGGATCGCGTCGCGCAGGCCCGCCTGCTCGAAGCCGGCCATGGAGCGGGCGCCGCGCCCCAGCGCCCGGATCGCCGGCAGACCCTCGACGGAGTCCGGCAGCAGGACGCCGTCGCGGATGATGCGGAGCCGCCCGGGACGTTCCGTCACGAGAAGGTCCCCCTCGGGCGTGAAGGCCATCGAGAACGGGCGCACGAGCCCGTCCGCCACCTCCTCCACCCGAAAATCATGCAGCGCCGTCCGAACGACCCCCTCGCCGCCCCCCGCCGGCTCACCGCCCCCGGGCGCGCACGCGGCGACACCCAGGAGCACGGCCAGATGCGATGCGACGAGGAAGCGGGAACAGCGGGGAGGGTGGTGTGCGACGCGGCGCGGCGGGCGCGCCCGCTTACGGGCTGCCGGCTTCTTCAAGCTCGGCAAACATCTCGTCCGCGCTGGCGAATCTGGCCGTCCCCCGCCTCATCATTTCCTCCGATTCGGCCATCGCCCGTCGGGTCTCGGTGTTCGGCACCTTCAGTTCAAGGGGGAAGGCCTGATCGACCGCGATTCGGTGGAAGAACAGCCGCACCGCCTCCGAGGCGGTTAGCCCCATGGCGGCGAGTGCCGCCGTCGCCTTCCGCTTCATCTCCGTGTCCATCCGGACATGGAGCATCGAACTGTTCGTCTTCATCCGAACCTCCCGTATCGCAATTGCGATGCAAGCTCAGTTTGTGGCCTCGTCCGGTCAACCCACTCGGCCCGGGAACAGCGGGAATGGTTCATACGGGGATCGTCCGTCCGTGTCTGGGGAGTCATTCGGTCTCTATACTTATGGCGTCCCACAGGAGCCTGACAGGAGGCAGACATGCTTCGCGCCAACGCGGCCACATCTGCGGTCACATCGATTCCCGCCCTTCGTCTCGCCTTTCGTTCCGCCCTTCGCCCCGCCTTCTTCGCGACCGCCGCAGCCCTCATGGTCGGTTGCGCGGCGGATGGCGGTGGAGACGCGACCGAGGGAGGTGGAGTCGCCACCGGCGCGGTCGCCTACGAGGGGGCGCGCGTGATCGCGGGCGATGGTTCGGTCATCGAGTCCGGCGTGTTCGTGGTCGAAGCCGGGCAGTTCGTCGCGGTCGGGGCGAGCGGCGAGGTCGATGTGCCGGACGGCGCGGAGCGGGTCGACCTCGGCGGCAAGACGGTCATGCCCGCGATCGTGAACGCGCACCTCCACCTTTCCTCCGAGCGCGACGAGCGGATCGAGCAACTCCAGCACATGGCGTACTACGGGGCGGGGGCCGTCGTGAGCCTCGGCACCGAGACCGGCGGCATCGGAATCGAGATGCGCGACGAAGTCATCCCGGACGCGGCGCGCGCGAAGACGGCCGACCGCGGGATCACCACAGCCGAGCCCGGCCGTTCCGATGCCCCCTACTGGATCGCGACGGAGGAAGAGGGGCGGGCTGCGGTCCGCGAACTGGCGGAGCGGCAGGCCGACATCGTGAAGATTTGGGTCGACAACCGCGGAGGGCGCTACGAGCAGCTCTCCTCGGAACTTTACGGCGCGATCATCGACGAGGCGCACCGGCACGGGCTCATGGTCACCGCCCACATCTTCTACTTGGAGGACGCCAAGGAACTCCTGCGCGCAGGCGTGGACGTGTTCGCGCACGGCGTGCGGGATCTCGACGCTGATGACGAACTCATGGAACTGTGGGCCGAGCGCCCGGAGGTCGTCCTCGTCCCCAACCTCCCCGGGCCGGGAGTGGCGCTCGACCTGAGCTGGCTCAGCGGCACCGTGCCCGCCGACCGGCTGGTCGAGATGCAGGCGGCGTCCGTGGACAATCCCGGTGCGCAGGAGTTCTTCGGCATCCAGGCGCGGAATCTCGCCCGCTTCGCCGAGGCCGGCATCAGGATCTCGTTCGGCACCGATGGCAACGCTGCCTGGGCCGTGCACCA
Source organism: Candidatus Palauibacter scopulicola (assembly GCF_947581915.1). NCBI lineage: Bacteria > Pseudomonadati > Gemmatimonadota > Gemmatimonadia > Candidatus Palauibacterales > Candidatus Palauibacteraceae > Candidatus Palauibacter > Candidatus Palauibacter scopulicola. Next base: position 15,859 of record NZ_CANPWG010000005.1, on the reverse strand, counting down.
GGAGATGGAGGATATGGTCCGCGCCGGTTTGAGCCCGGGCGACGTCATCGTGGCGGCGACGAAGACCTCCGCCGAACTGATGGACTGGGACGACCTCGGCGAGATCGCGACCGGCAAGAGCGCCGACTTCATCGTGCTCGACGCCAACCCGCTCGACGACATCACGAACACGCGCCGGATCGACGCCGTCTACCTGCGGGGGGACATGATCGACCGGGAGGGGATCAGCGCCCGCCTGCTCGCGGCCGGCGCCGAGTGATCGAACTCCAGCCCGTGACCCTCGAGGGGTACGGCGTCCGGCTCGAACCCATGGGGCTCGAGCACGCGGACGCGCTCGCCGAGGCCGCGGCGGACGGGGAGTTGTGGAACCTCTTCTTCACCTTCGTCCCGGCTCCGGACGAAGTGACCGACTACATCGAGACCGCGCTCGAGGGCCAGACCGCCGGCCACATGCTGCCGTGGGTCGTCCGGCTCGCCGACACCGGTGCCGTGATCGGCTCCACCCGCTACCACGACATCCTGCCGCACGTCGACCGGGTCGAGATCGGCTACACCTGGTACGGCGCGAGCCACCAGCGCACGCACGTGAACACGGCGTGCAAGCTCCTCCTCATGACGCACGCCTTCGAGACGGTGGGTTGCGGCGTCGTCGGACTCCGCACGGACGGCCTGAACCTGCGCTCCCAGCGGGCCATCGAGGCGCTCGGCGCGAAGAAGGACGGCGTCATCCGCAACCACTCGCTGCGCCGCGACGGAAGCGTGCGCGACGACGCGATGTACTCCGTCCTCCTCCACGAATGGCCCGGAATCAAGCGCCACCTCGAAACCCGCCTCTGGCGCCACCGCTGACGGCGGCTGACGACCCGCCCTTCGCGGGTAGCGTCAGCCGCCTGCGCGGGAGGTTACATGCCGAGGGGGATGTCGACTTGGGTGTTCTCCCATGAGAAGCGGAGGGCGCCGTCCACCTGCTCGAAGGTCATCATCTCCACCATGCCGGCGGTCGCCGAGGGGGTGGCCATGAAGCTGCCGACCTCGGTGCTCCGGACCCCTTCGTCGATCGGGATGCCCCAGCGGTTGTACTCGGAGTTCACGTGGAACTCCCACTCCGTCTCGCCGGGCGTGGCGTAGAGCGAGTAGCTCCCGGCCTCGAGCGCCACGCCGCCCACCGTGGCGGCGGCCGAGAGGTGGAGCGCGGTCGCTTCGTTCGCCCCGAGGCGCCAGACCGCTCCCCAGGGGACCAGCTCGCCCATGACCACGCGCTCGCGAGCCGACGGCGCGCCGTAGCAGAGGAGGCCCTCACCCCCGTCGAACGAGAAGCTCAGTTCCTGGAGCGGGCTCGCCCGGCCCTCTGCATCGCCCATGACGACGCAGGCCAGTCCCGCGTCCGCCATTTCCATTTCGTCCATGGCTGCGGCCGTCTCCGCCATCTCCGTCTCCGCCATCTCCGCCTCGCCCGCCTCGGATCCTCCGCCACACCCCACGACCAGAAGAACGGCGAGGTACCACGCGCTGCTCCGCTTCATCTCTTCACCTCCGATTGTTTCCGTTTTCGGACGCTATTTCGTCCAGACCGCGATGAGGCCGCACCGGGAAGGCGGGAACTCCGCCGGACCGGACGCCAGCCCCTTGTATATCTCGATGCCGGCGATCTCGCTCGGTCTCACCACGTCGTCCAGCGGGATCCCCCGCGTCGGCAGACCGTCGACGTAGAAGGTCAGCGAACAGGCGCCCGTGATCCCCGACGACAGCCTCGTGTTCACCAGCCTGCAGTCGGTGCGCCGGGCGTTGCACTGCAGCCGGATGCCCGACTCGTCCGCGATCATGTGCGAGATCTCCACCGGCCGGCGGCGATCGATGTCGTCCGCCGTGTAGAAGGTGCCGGTTCCGACGAGTTCGCTCCAGAGCTTGCGCTCGTAGAAGCCCTTGACCTCCAGCCGGCGGGACCTCGTCGCCGTCGCCACGATCGGCTCCATCTCGACCGGGTCGGGGACCATGCCGATCTCCACCTCCGTGGTGAGACCGGGGGAGACTTCGATCTCATAGGACAGCGGCGCGTACCCGATGTGGCGGACGTTGAGTTCCTGCGGGCCGACCGGCACGCCGCTGAGGACGAACCGCCCCCGGCGATCGGTCTCGGCCACCCGCAGACGGTCGGGGACGGACACCGTGGCGGCCACCACCGGATCGTCCGTGATGGCGTCGTGCACCTGGCCGATCAGCCGGCCGGTTCTGACCGGCCCCGAGCGCTGCATGAGCGTGATGTCGTGGGACATGCCGGCGACGATGGCGACGACCGTCTCTTCGCTGGAGAAGTTCGCGTACTCCGACCAGACCGTGGCCCGCGTCGCATCCCGCGGCGCGCAGAGGATGAGGCGTCCGTCGCCGCCGACCGCCTCGCGCACCGGCCTTCGCGCGCGCTCCGCCTCGGTCCACCGCACGACCACCACCGCGTTGGGAACCGAGGTGGAGCCGTCGTCGTCCACGACACGGACCCGCAAGCTCGCGCGATCCCCGCAACCCGACTCCTGGGCCGAGAGAGCCCCGGCGCCCGCGGCAAGCCCCGACGCCGCAACGAGGCCCCAGCCGAACTGGCGCGCCGCCCACCGTGTCACCGACCCGAGATCAGACCTCGCAAATCTCCGCATCTCCCTTCAAGACTGGGCTGCGGACCCCCCGGCATCAAGCGAGGAGGAGGAAGCCTGTGGCGGCGAGTCCGGCGGCGAAGAGGGCGTAGACGCCTACTTCGTCCAGATCGCGACGACCCCGCATCCGGAATCGGATCCTGAGAATTCGGCGGGAAGAGACGCCGGTCCTTTGTATACCTCGATCCCCGCTACCTCGACCGGTCGTACAAAATCGTCAAGGGTGTTCCCTCGCCCGCCTCCTCCCAGGGGAACGCCGTCGAGGTGAATCCTCATCCGGCAGCCACCGGGCGCGAATCCGGACGAGCCCCGCATGTTCATGATTCGACAACTGTCGCGCCGCATGCCGCAGTCGAGTCGGATTCCCGACAGGTCTGCAATCATATGCGAAATGAGCACCGGGTTGCGACGTTCGATGTCGGCGACCGTGAAGAAGGTTCCTCCGCTGACGAGTTCGCCCCAGTATTTCCGCTCGTAGAAGCCTTTGACCTCCAGCCGGCGGGACCTCGTCGCCGTCGCCACGATCGGCTCCATCTCCACGGGGTCGGGAACCAGCCCGATCTCGATCTCCGTGGTGGTGCCGCGCGACACCACGACCGGGTGGACGAGCGGCGCGTAACCAAGGCTCCTTACAGAAAGCTCATACGCGCCGACCGGAACCCCGCTCAGTACGAACTGCCCTTGCCGGTTGGTCTCACTCGCCTCCGCGCGGCCCGCGAGGGAGATCGCCGCCGCAGTCACGGGCCTCTGGGTCGCGGCATCTCGCACCCGGCCGATTAGCCGCCCGGTGCTCATCCGACCCGAACGGAGCCGAAGTTCTACGTTATGTGACGTGCCGGCGACGATGGCGACCACCGCCTCCTCGCTCGACATATCCCCGAATTCGGCCCACAGCGTCGCTTGGCGGGCATCGCCTGGGGCACACAGGACAAGGTTTCCGTCGAGCCCTACGTCCTCGCGCACGGGCCTTCTCTCCCGGTCCGTGTCGGTCCAGCGAAGCACCAGCGTCGCGCCGGGAATCGGAATCGACTCCGACTCGTCCAGAACGACCACGCGCAGCACGGCGCGACCGCCGCAACCCGGCTCCTGACCGGCAAGCCCCGGAGCGCCCGTTGCAAGTGCCGGAACCGCGACAATCACCCCGGCGAGGAGTCGAACTCGATCGCGCACTCCGCGATCCAATACCCTCATGGCGACCTCACGAAAGAAGGTCCGATTGCTGGCAAGACGACCGAGACGGCGAATGGGTCACGGCGCGCGGCAGGGATCGCCGACTTCGTCCAGATCGCGACGCCTCACGGGAAAGCGATTCGGCGAAGGCGACAGTTCGGGTGGATCAGTCGTCGCCGTGGTAGCGGCGCCCACGACGGAGACTGGCGGGCAGACTTCGCGATTATTTTGTCCAGACGACCACCACTCCACACCGGGAATCCGAACCCGCGAACTCCCCTGGGACCGACGCCGCTCCCCGGTATATCTCGACGCCTGCGATGTCGGCTGGACCCACGATCTCATCGACGTTACTGCCAACTCCCATGCCGTCCACGTATACGCTCATTGGGCAGGCACCGGAAGTAAACCCCGCCGACAGCCGCGTATTCACGATGTCGCAACTGCGAGCACGAAGACCACATTCGAGTCGAATGCCCGGCCCGTCCGCGATCATGTGCGAGATTAGCGCCGGGCGGCGACGGTCGATGTCGTCAGCGGTGTAGAAGAGCCCCGTTCCGACGAGTTCACCCCAGTACTTCCGTTCGTAGAAGCCCTTAACCTCCAGCCGGCGGGACCGAGTCGTCGTCGCCACGAGCGGCTCCATCTCCACGGGATCCGGCACCAGGCCAACCTCGATTTCCGTCGTGACGCCGCGTGACACCCAGACCGGGTGAATAAGGGGGGCATATCCCAAGTGCCGCACCGAAAGCTCGTATACTCCAACTGGAACGCCGCTCAGGACAAAGCCGCCCTGCCGGTTGGTCACTCCCATCTCGGTGCGATCCACGAGCGACACCGTTGCCGTATTCACGGGCCTGTTCGTCCGGGCGTCACGTACCTGCCCGATCAGCCGGCCCGTGCTCACCGGCCCCGAACGGAGTCTGAGTTCGACCTCGTGGAGTGTACCGGCCACGATGGCGACGACCGCTTCTTCGCTCGACACGTCTCCGAGTTCAGCCCAGACCGTCGCCTGCCGCGCGTCCGGCGGAGCACACAGGGATAGGCTCCCATCGAGCCCGGCTTCTTCGCGTACCGGCCTCCGCCCGCGGTCCGTGTCGGTCCAGCGAAGCACCAGCGTCGCGCCGGGAACCGGAACTGCCCCGGACTCGTCAACGACCACGACCGTCATCACAGCCCGTTCGCCGCAATCCGGTCCCTGACCGGCCAGTCCCGCAGCACTCCCCGCAAACGCAAGGACGACCAGAATCATCCCGGTCAAACTCTGGATTCCATGGTTCAGCAAGCTCATTCTTCCACCCCGGAGGGCCAGGATATCGCCCACCCGGTGATTTGCGGAACTCCTAGGCCGTCTTCGGTAACTGTCCACAATAGTCCTCCAGACGCCGCCAGCAGGCGCTGTCCCGCGGGGAGCACCGCGACTCCCAAGAAACCCGCACCAAAACGATACGCCACCCAACGAGACGCGCTGGGCACGTCCCCTTGCGCTGTCTTCCGAAGCCAGATGGTTCCATCCTCACCCGCAACCATCGCATCAATTGTCGAATGCACCGGACGAGGTACTTGACGCTCCAATTGCCTGCTCAAATCCCGCGCCGTAAGTCTCGCCCGGATGTTCGGGGGCAATCCTTCATGCGCCGTCCGAGCGTAGGCATCGACGTCTCGCCGAGAAGCTGGAGCGCGACCAAAAGGCAATCGGGCCTTCGCGACCGTATCCGCTGCCCCGGAGATCCTTAGCAGTTCAAAATCGCCGTTCCGGTGGCGATCCAACCTCCAAGTGCCAATATACATCGATCGGCCCCTGGGATCGACCGCCGTTAAGCTCCTTGGGTCGAACGGATGATTGATTCTAAGTCTTCCACGCCCCGAGGCGCTCCCCGGATCCGTTTGTATCAATATCGACACGGTCCCGCGACCAATAGCTTGCCACGCGAGCGTGTCGCGGACACCTCCCTTCTCGTCAAACAGGATGAGAGGAATGGAGTCCAATTCGGCGGCGGATGTGCCATAATACTGCGGAATCCCTAAGATCCAAGAGTTCAGTATTCGACGCGGCGTCGTGACGTGCCTAGCCCCCGCAACCCGGAACTGCACTGTGCGAATGACTGAGCCGCTCTCTCCGTCGAACAGTGATAGACGTCCGAGTACCTGGTCCGATATCCACAGTGTATCTGCAGACAAACCCATGTCCGTCGGCCGCCGAAATTCACCCGGTCCCTCGCCCTCACTGCCAATAGTGACGAGCCACCTGCCGACGCTATCAAACCGGTGTACTCCATGAACGGCCGGATCGAGGACGTAGATTGCATCTGAATCCACTAGTAGTGCCCTGGGTGCTGTAAGCTCAGGACCCCCGACCGGCGCCCCCCGAATTGTCACTGCTTCCGAAAGGTGCAGCAATCCGCCGGAAAATGGATCACTGACATCAGACACCTGTAGGGCGACGCTTGCCTGGGGTAGAGTAAGCAACGTGGAGCATGACAAGGTTGCTCGGAGCAGTGCACTACGTAGACAAGCTCCGTTCGGCGAAAGGAAACCTCTGCCGACACGGACCGTACGATTGTCGGATGCCCGCCAACGGATCCGGCGGGCATCCGACAGGCGTCGTGGCGGAGGCGTCAACGGATAGTCCCGCAAGCATCTCATCCCCGCCAAGGCCGCGAATCCTAGAGTTCGATGTTGAGGGGCGCATGGCGTGGCGCGACGTCACCATTAGCCAGTCGAAGTCCGACCGGCACGCCGTCGCACGTCTCGGAGGATGCCCCTGTCATCCCCGAACCCGTCGACTGCTCCTTGGCGGGATCCAAGGACTCCCTCTGGGCGTAGGCCGTGCCGTCCTCGGAGAAGTCAAGCTGCATGATCCACTCGCACTCCGGCCCTCCACTGAAGCACCAACTAAACCATTTCTTTTTCTTGTGATCGTAGTATTGACCGGAGGCGCAGAATGCTGACCCGACGGGAAGGCTGGCGCATTCGACGGTGTCCTCTTGGTAGTCTCCGGCACAGCCGGCGCACTGTGCCTTCGCCGAATCCGGCATGAACAGGCCAAGGCACATTGCCGCGAAGAGGCCGAAGAGCGCCCTGCCCGAGGTCGAACTGACCGAAGAAGAGCGGTGGATGGTCATTGCGATTCTCCCTTCGTTGAGGGGTTCAGGTACAGCTCTGGCGCTGGTCGGTCCAACGCCAACCAAGAAGGATGAGTTCTTGGGAAGCCTTGCTTCTAGTGCCTATCAGAAGTTCGTGCTGCGGAAGAACAGCCAAGAAGGCCAGATCATCCGGGATCCTTCGATACCTAGGTGCGTCTGCGTGCCGGAACCTTAGGGAGGAGACTCGATGACGAGACCGGACGGCCATGAACGTTGTTAGAACAGCACCATCGAAAGCGACGGCGGGGGTGGCTATCACATATCGGAGATCGGTTTCCGCCACGACTTCGCGCAATTCATCCAAGGGGGGATACGAGCGCCACGCTTCCCGGCCGTCTTGGGTAAACCCGATCGTGCCGAATGGAAACCCGGCCTCTTGCAGCAGGTATCCGTCGTTGCCGTCCGACCGCAGGTGCAGTAGCAGGTCGATGCCGCGTAGAGGTTCGCTTGGACCAGCTGGCGGATTCGACTCTGCCGTTGTTCGCTCTTGACGCCCCGCTGAAATCAATACTTGCGAGGTCTCCGTGTCGGGGTCGATGAGTTTCTGCGCCCACACCCAACCGGATTCATCTCTGATAGCCCCGGAGGCCGCGGCCGAACCCGTTGGAGCTGGGGCCTGGGTGGTCTCGCCGGAAGCCGCGCTTATCGTCCAGATGGCACCACTCCGCGGGTCGAACAACTCCACGATAGGGCTGTCAGCATCCCACGCGACAAGCGTCGCCGCAAGCGGGGCGACATCCCCCAACGGCATGCGCGAGATAATCCCTGCCACCGAATCGGGCAACAGTTTCGCAATGAGCAGTTCGGAACGGGACCACACCGTGATCGTGGGATCCGACCCGACCTCTTCGGACGCGGTGAGGCCTATGAGCTCGAAGTCATCGGGGAGAGACAGTTCGCTGATTTGCGACAGACACAGCCGGGAGTTTCCGTCGGTTTGATCGGCGCGTGCGTCCGGTCCGCTCGCTTGACCGATCACCGGAACGGGAGCGAAGACGAGGACCGGCAGCAGCACGCCGCTAAACAATCGGCTTCGTCGTGAGTTCCGCTGTATTCCAGGCATTGACGCCCCATCGAATCCGTTGCGGACTAACGTCTTCCCCGCTTACGAGGCCGCTGTGTCGCTGGCAACTCGAAGTCTGGGGGGGTCTGCCGAGCCAAACTAGACTGGAATCGATACACTCTGTCCAAAAGTGATAAGCTGTCGGCGTTACTCGGAGTCAGAAGCGGCTACCTGCTGGGGCAACAACGGCCGCGCGAAATCCGCGAAGAACTTCTCCAGCAGCGGGGCCTGACGGATCCGCGCGAGCTGCTTGAGCGTGCATCCCGGCCAGCGGGTCGACCTGTTGTGGAGGGTCTGGCGGGCCAGCTCCAAGCGGTGGGCCACGGCGTCCCAGCTCAGACCCGTGAGGCGAAGCTGGTGGGCCTTCACGATCGTGAGGGCGCTGATAAACTGGCGCGGGGTTATCGCCCCGCCGGCTCGTTCCCGGAACGCCTTGGACAGGGTGGGGGGAGAGCAGCTAACGGCGGCGGCCAACTCCTTCACGTTGCGTACGGGCCGGCGGGTCGCGGCACGGTAGCTGTACGCCAGTCCGGATCGAAGGGCCGGGGGCAGATCCGCTTCCTCCACCTGTTCCGCCAGGCGCAGTAGCGGGACCGATTGCCTGGCGGCGGTGATCGCGGGCCTGAGTCCGCTTTGCAGGTTGGCGAACGAGATGACTGCCGCCACCCTGACGTCGCTCAACTGGAGGGCAACCTCGGGCGCGCGATCCGTCACGAGGATGACCGGAACCGACGGCGTGTTACGCTCCATCTTCTGCAGGAGTCCGATTCTCGCAAGCGGTATCGGCTGCCGACAACCCAGGATCCGACACTCGACATCGCCGTTCGCGAACGGCAGGGAACCGCTCACGACGCGTGCGTCGCCGCCGGCGGCCTTCGCGATAAGCGCCGCGTCGTCTGGCGAGTCCGCCAGGATATCGATCATACGAAACCCTCCTCGGGACACGCGAGATGATGCATCCCCCCTTTTGGTTACGGGGTCCGCCGCGCGTTCCACAACCCCCAAAATTGGGGGTGCTCTGCCCTTCGGATTCGGTGGGCGGCGGCGCCACGCGCGCGCCGGATCAGGCGAGGAGGAGGAAGCCTGTGGCCGCCAGTCCGGCGGCGAGGAGGGCGTAGGGGAGTTGGGTCAGGGCGTGCTCGACGACGCCGCAGCCGCTGCCTCGGGCGGCGAGGACGGTGGAGTCGCCGTAGAAGCAGGTGTGGCTGCCGAAGGCGCTGGCGGAGATGAGGGCTCCGATCACGAGGGGCATGTCCGCCCCTACGGAGTCCGCGAGCGGGAGCACGATGGGGACGGCCACCGCGAAGATGCCCCAGAAGGACGCGGTGGCGAAGGCGACGAGGGACATCGTGAGGAAGGTGACGGCGGGGAGCAGTCCCGGTGTCATCAGCGGTTCGACGGTCTCGATGAGGTAGGCGGTGAGGCCGAGGCCGTCGTTCACCTCCTTGAGGAGGAAGCCGCCGAACACGGTCGCCAGCGGGACGATCATCGTGAGCACGCCGGCCATGCTGGTGTCGAGCGCGGCGCGCACGGGGAGGAGTCTCGTGCCCACGACGATGGCGAGGGTGAGGCCGAGCGCCACGACGACGCCCTTGAGGATGTCGAGGTCGAGCCACCAGGTGGCGGCCACGAGGGTGACGACCGGCACGATGAAGTGCCACGGGCGGGCGCGCTCGGCGGCGCGCGGGTCGGTTTCGCCTTCGATCTTCGCCTCGTTGAGGCCCGGAGGAACGACCTGCCCCGTCTCGCGGGCGCGCCGCTCCGCCTTCCGCATGGGGCCGACGGCGGGGACGAGGCCGGTGCCGACGAGGAGCGCCAGCGCCACCGCGATCCACGCGTAGAGCATGAACGGGATCGCATCGATGTAGAGCGAGAGGCCGCGGCCGGACGCGGCCCATCCCGTCTCCTCGAGCAGGCCGGAGAAGTAGGCGGCCCAGGTCGAGATCGGCACGAGGATGCACACGGGCGCGGCGGTGGAGTCCACGACGTAGGCGAGCATCTCGCGCGACACGCGGTGGCGGTCGGTGAACCGCTTCACGGAGGAGCTGACCGCGAGGACGTTCAGGTAGTCGTCGATGAAGACGGCGAGTCCGAGGAGCCATGTGGCGGCCAGCGAGCCGCCGCGGGTCCGGATGCGGGCCGATGCCGCGTCGCCGAAGCGGGCCGCGGCGCCCACCCGCACGAGCAGCGTGATGAGGCTGCCGAAGAGGGCGCAGACGAGGATGATCCAGCCCACGGTCTCGTTCTGCATGACCGCGACCATGCCGTCGGTGAAGGCGGTGAGCGGGTCCCGGGGCGCCAGGATCGCGAACCCGACGAGCGCCCCGATGATGAGGGATTCCACGGGGCGCCGGGTCGCCACGGCGACGGCCAGTACGACGGCGGTGGGGATCAGGCTTACGACCCCGAAGTGCTCCAGCGGCGACTCCCTTCTCCGGAGGCGAGACTCGCGCCCCCGCCAGCGGCTCAGCTAGCCGAGGCGGACCTCGTCGCCGACCCGAATGGCGCCGGGCGCGGCCACCTCGCACTTCACGCCGACGTTTCCCTCGTTGTGGTCGAAGGCGGCGCGCAGCACCCGCGGGTCCTTCGGGAGGTCTCCCAGCGGGAGGGTGACCATGACGCAGCGCATGCACGGCTTCGTCACCCGCAGGCGCGCCCCGCCGACCTCGAGCGTGCCGCCCACCCAGTCGTTCTCGACGAACCCCTCCGCCCCCGCCACGGGCTCGATCACGAGGTTGGGCCGGAAGCGGCCGACATCGAAATCGCTCCCCGGGACGAGCCCCCGCAGGTGGTCGAGGCTCGCCGTCGTCAGGGCGTGGAGGCCGGAACTGTCGAAAAACGTCCCGGGCGGCAGTTCCCACTCGGTGATCTCGTCGCGGTACGTCCGGCCGTCCTGGACGAGTCCCTCCATGTCCGGCCAGTGGTACTCGCACGTCGGCGTCCCGACCGCCTCCGTCGCGAACGCGACCTCCCGGCCCAGGAGCGCGCTCAGGCGGGCCTCCAGCCGCCCCCGCCCCGCGCTCGACAGCGTCGACAGCGTCGTCCCGTCCTCGAACCGCACGCGGATCGACGCGGCCCCGGTCTCCCCCCCGTTCTCCCGCTCGAAGCTCGCCGAAAGGCCGTAGACGGCCCCCCACAGCCGCGGCCGCTTCGCGCTCACCACGCGCCCGGTCTCGCGGTCCACCAGCGCTCCGGCCCGGTCCCCCTCCATCCCCCGCGTCGTGATTCGGGCCGCCTCGAGGCGCTCTCCCCCCATCGATTTCACGGGATAGCGGTACAGGCTCACGACGCGCCCCACCACCATGCCCCGCGGCGCCCCCGCCCCCGCTCCCGCTCCGTCCATGGCCGGGTGGGCGCTCATCGCACGAGCGACACGAGGTAGGCGAGGCCGGTCCCGCCGAGGAGGACGAGTCCCACCCAGCTCAGCATCACCATGCCGCGGCCCGGCCGGTGCTCCGGCGGCACCGCCTCCGACGTCACGGCGCGGAGGTTGAAGTAGCCGAGGATGGGCGCGGTGAGGAACGCCACCGTCGTCGCGAAATCTACCATCGCGGTGAGGCTGCCGGAGAAGCCGAGGAGGATGAAGAAGGCGACGACGGGGAGCGCGATCATGCTCCCCCAGTAGACGCGTCCCACGCGGGTTACGGTGTCCGCCGCCACGTGCCCCCGCAGGTTCGCCAGCGTGCGCTCGATCGCCCGGGGGAAGCCGTCCGTCACGGCGAGGAGGCTCGAGAAGATCGTCGCCATCGCCGCCACGAGGACGATGGGACGGGACCACGAACCCAGCGTCGTGCTGTACATGTCGACGAGTTGCGTGGAGAACACGGCCCCGGCGTCGCTGAGGGCGACGTCCGCCTGGTAGAGGACGGTGGCCCCCACCGACACGAAGATGAGGGCGAGGATGCCGGTGCCGACGAAGCCCACGAGGAAGTCGCGTTTCGCGTCGGCGACCGAGGTCCGCGCGCCCGTCGTCTTGTCCTTGGCGAGCGTCCACAGGCTGCTCCACACCGCCACGTCGACGGGCGAGGGCATCCACCCGATGAGGGCGAGGAGGAAGGCGAAGGGGACGACGGTGCCGACGACGTCGCCCGGCCACAGCGCCAGCGTCGAGAGGTCGGCGCGCGGCGCGGCCACGAGCGCGGTTGCCACGGTCGAGACGACGAGCATCGCGAGCAGGATCTTGATCGTGATGTCGAGGCCGCGGAAGCGCCCCACGGCGAGCACCCCCACGCAGGCGCCCATCAGCACGGCCCCGGTCGCCGCCAGCGGCCACTCGGCGCCGAAGGCGTAGCGCGTGAGGAAGGCCATGAACATCGCGAGCGCGGCCAGCGAGATGATCGCGGTCACGAGGGTGATGGCGAGAAAGAGCCACAGCGCCCAGGTGCCGATGTCGCGGTAGCCCTCGACCAGGCTCCGCCGGGTGGCCGCGGCGTAGCGTGCCCCGTACTCGAAGAAGGGATACTTGAGAACGAGCGCGAAGACGATCACGCCGACGAAGGCGAACCCGGCCTCCCCCCCCGCGCGGGTGGACTGCACGAGGTGGGAGACGCCGATGGAGGTCGCGGCCCAGATGAGACCGGGGCCGAAGCTCCTCCAGAAGCTGGAGCGGGAACGCGCGACGGGTTCGCTCATTGGGTCTCCTCCGGCCGGACCGTGTGCGGCGGGGTCTGGCGGCCCGGGTTCGGCATCGGCCGCCAGGATCGGATGGGCTTGAGGATGCGCCATAGCCGCCCCAGCGTGCAACGCATCGTGCACCCCCGTGATGATCGTGCGATAGTGAGTCGACATCCGCTCCGTTCCCCGAACCCGGAGATGTGCCCCGTGCTATCCACGCTCGCGCTCGCCGCGCTGATGCAGGCGCCCGCCCAGGCGCAGGAACTCGCGCCCGGAACGCGCTACGACCCCGACATCCCGACGCTCGAAGAGGTGGCGGGGCACGGCTTCCGCGACGTCGTCACGCCGCCGGCCGACGTAATCCGCTACATCGAGGCGCTCGCCGCGGCGGCGCCGGAGCGGACGCACCTCATCCGATACGCGGAGAGTTGGGAGGGGCGGCCGCTCGTCGTCCTCGTCATCGGCTCGGCGGAACGCATGGCGCGGCTCGACGAGGTCAAGGCCGGGATCGCGCGGCTCGCCGATCCCCGTGGCCTCTCCGACGAGGAGGCGGAGGCCTTGCTGGCCGAGCTGCCGGTCGTCACCGCGTTGATGCACTCGATTCACGGCGACGAGATCAGCCCGAGCGGCGCCGCGATGGCCGAGGCCTACCATCTGCTCGCGGCGACCGGGGATCCCGACGTGGATCTCATCCTCTCGGAGTCGCTGGTCCTCATCGATCCCCTGGAGAACCCGGACGGGCGGAACCGCTTCGTGTACCAAAACTCGGTCGCGCAGGCGCGCTGGCCGGAGGAAGCCCGCGTCTCCGCCGAGCACGATCCGCCGTGGCCCGGCGGCCGCGGGAACCACTACCTGTTCGACCTCAACCGGGACCTCTTCATCCAGAGCCAGATCGAGACGCGCGGGAAGGTGGACGTTCTCCTCGAGTTCCGGCCCCACATCGTGGCGGACCTGCACGAGATGGGCGGGGACGCGACCTACTTCTTCCCGCCGACGGCGCCGCCCTCCAACCCCTGGTTCGGGGAGCGGCAGGTCGCGCTCATGGATGTGATCGGGGAGGCGATCGCGGCGCGCTTCGACGAACGCGGGTTCGCGTACTTCAACCGGGAGGTGTACGACCTCTTCTATCCGGGCTACGTCGACATGTGGCCGATGGGCTACGGCGCGCTGGGGATGACGTACGAGCAGGCGAGCGCGGGGGGTCTGAGGCTTCGGCAGTCGGACGACGACCTGCTCACGTACGGCGATGGCGTGCTGCACCACTTCACGGCGGGGATCGAGACCGCGCTCACGGCGGCGCGGAACCGGGACCGGATCCTGCGGGACTACCTGGCGTACCTGCGCGAGGGGGTCGCGCTCGGCGAGCGGGGGCCGGCCGAGATCGTGCTGCATTCGGCCCACGACCCGGGGATGGCGGAGCGGCTCGCCCTCATGCTCGTCGAGAACGGGATCGAGGTCTTCCGCGCCTCCGGTGCGGTGACGGCGGGCGACCGGACGCTGCCGGCGGGTTCGAGCTACATCGTGCCGCTGGACCAGCCCGCGCACCGCTTCATCCACAACCTGCTCGACGCGCACGTGCCGATGGAGGAGGAGTTCGTGCAGCGGCAGATCGAGCGGCGCGCGAACCGGCAGCCGGACGAGATCTACGACCTGACGGCGTGGAGCCAGCCGCTGCTGTGGGACGTGGAGGCGATCGAGACCGCGGCGACGGGCGCGCGCGGCGCGGCGTTGACCGCGAGCGACGCGGCCGCGCGGCCGGAGGTGGCCGGCGACGCGGGCGGAGGCGACGGCGGGATCGAGCCCGCGGGCCCGCTGCCCGAGGCGCTCGTCGGGTACCTGGTCCCGTGGGGCACGAACGGGGCCGCGGCGGTCGCCGAGGCGCTGCGCGAGGGCCTCCGCGTCCGCGCCGCCGGTGCGGAGTTCACGCTGGACGGCCGCCGCTTCGGCGTCGGCACCGCCATCCTCCGGGCAGCCGAGAACGGTCCCGATCTGCGCCAGCGCCTGGCCGGCATCGCCGCCCGGCACCGCGCCGAGGTCGTCCCCATCGACGACGCGTACGTGCGCGAGGGCATGTCGCTCGGCAGCAGCCGCGTCCGGGCGCTGCGCGAGCCGCGCGTGCTCCTCGTCTACGACTCCCCGGGCGGGAGCTACTCCGTCGGCTGGACGCACTACGTCCTCGAGCGGCGCTACGGCCAGCGCGCGACGGCCGTGCGGGCATCCAGCCTGGGCCAGGCGCGGCTGGCGGACTACGACGTCATCGTCTTCCCGAGCGGCAACTACAGCGGCGCGGTGGGCGATGGCCTGCGGGACCGCCTCCGGGCGTGGATGCGCGACGGCGGCACGGTCATCACGATGGCCGAGTCCTCGCGCTGGGCCGCGCGGGCGGGACTCCTCGCCACCGAAGCGGAGCGCCGGGGCGGCCGCGCCGAGGGCGACGACCCGCCGGAGCCCGGCACCCCCGAACAGCCCATCGAATACCTCGACGCAATCTCGCCGGCGGACGAATCCCCGGAGGGCGTGCCCGGCGCGATCCTGCGCACGCTGCTCGACACGGAGCACTGGCTCGCCGCCGGCACCGACGGCGAGATCGGCGTCCTCGTCTCAGGCTCCCGCGTCTTCCGGCCGATCACGCTCGACGAGGGCACGAACGTGGGGCGCTACGCCGCCCTCGATGACCTCGTCCTGAGCGGAATCGTGTGGGAGGAGTCGCGCCCCCAACTCGCGAACAAGGCCTTCCTCATCCACCAACCCGTCGGCCGCGGCCAGCTCGTCGCCTTCGCCGAAGACCCGAACTACCGCGCCTACACCGAGGCGACCCAACTCCTGTTCATGAACGCCGTCCTCCTCGGCCCCGGCCGCTAGGTGCAGAGGCCAGGGATGTTGCCGACCCTCAGGCTGCTCTCAGCGGGGTCTCGTCGTACTGCGCCCAGAGGACGAAGAGCGCCCAGTCGAGGTCCAGCGGATCGCCCTGCCAGAGGCTCGTCGCGGTCCAGGGGTCGATCCCCTCCTGCCCGTGCCAGTTCCGGAGCCCCGCGTCGGCGGTTCGGGGCGCCCTGACGTCCTCGCGGACCGGGGGCACCGCCGGTACCACGCGGCCCTGCGGGTCCCGGAAGCGCGCCGCGCCCGCCTGCCCCATCTCCACCCGCCAGCCGCCCTCGTGCACGGCCCTGTGATGGAACCGGCACAGGAGGATCAGGTTGTCGAGCTTCGTCTCGCCCCCCTCG
>NZ_CANPWG010000004.1 GCF_947581915.1 Candidatus Palauibacter scopulicola | reverse complement strand
GTTGGTCCAGGAAGGCGTTGGCCGAGGCGTGGTTCGCCTGGCCGGGATTGCCCATGACGCCGACCCGGCTCGAGAAGAGCGTGAAGAAGTCGAGGTCGCGGTCCAGCGTCGCGCGGTGCAGGTGCCAGGCGCCGAGGATCTTGGGCCACAGCACCCGCTCGAACCGCTCCCAGCTCTGGTTGGGGAGCGCGCCGTCCGACAGCACGCCCACGCTGTGGACCACCCCGCCGAGCGGCGGCAGATCGCGCTCGATGCGCTCCAGCATGCCGTCGATGGCCGCCTGGTCGGTCATGTCGGCCAGTTCGACCTCGACCGTTGCGCCGCGCTGCCGGAGCGCCTCGATGGCCTCCTCGGCTTCGGGGTCCGGGTCCCGCCGCCCGTTCAGGACGATCGCCCCCGCGCCCCGCTCGGCGAGCCAGTTGGCCACGGCGATCCCGATCCCGCCCAGACCCCCCGTCACGAGATAGCTCCGGTCTCCGCGCAGCCCGCCCCGCACGAGCGGGGGCGTCGTCACGACGATCTTCCCGAGGTGGCGGGCCGAGCGCATGAACGACAGCGCGGCGCCCGCTTCGGCCAGCGGCCACCGGCTGTGGATGATCGGCTTGAGTTCTCCGGTCGAGACGCGGGCCATCAGACCCCGCAGGATCCGCCCCGCCCACGCGGGGTCCGTCTTCTTGACCACGTCCAGTTCGAGGATCCAGTAGCCCACGTCCGGACGCACGGCCGCCATCTCCTCCTCGGTGAGGATGTCGCGACGGGCCATCTCTACGAAGCGGCCGCCCTGCCGGAGGCAGGCGAGGCTCGCATCGATGAACCCCTCGCTCGTGAGGCTGTTCAGGACCACGTCCACGCCCTCGCCGCCCGTCGCCTCGAGGATTTCATCCCCGAAGTCGGTCGTGCGGCTGTCGAACACGTGCTCGACGCCGAGCGAGCGCAGGTAGGCCTGTTTCGGGGCGCTGGCGGTGGCGAACACCTCCGCGCCGGCCGCCTGCACGAGCTGGATCGCGGCCAGCCCGACGCCGCCCGCACCCGCGTGTACGAGCACCCGCTCCCCCGCTTCCAGCCCGGACAGTTCGAAGGACAGCGCCGCCGACACGAACGCGCTCGGCACCGTCGCGAGTCCGCTGACGGAGAAGTCCGGCGGCGCGGGGGCGACGAGTTCCTCGTGCGTGATCATCTCCGGCGCGAAGGCGCCGAACCCCAACCCGACGATGTGATCGCCAACCGAAACCGATGACACGTCGGAGCCCGTTTCGAGGATGCGGCCGCTCATCTCCCGCCCCAGCAGACCCTCCTCGATGAAGCCGAGCGACCGGAACACGTCCCAGAAGTTGAGGCCGGACGCATCGACCGCCACGCGAACCTCATGCGGTTCGAGCGGCCGCGCCGGCAGGGGCTGCACGTGCGGCCGGTCGAACACGCCCCCCGGGTCGGGCGCCAGCACCCATTCCGTCTCCTCCGGGAACTCGAGGCGCCCGGCACCGGAGTCCATGCGCACGAGGCGCGTCACCCGGCGGCTTCCGCGGCGGTACGCGATGTGGTTCTCGGGATCGGGGTAGAGGAGTTCGTTCGCGAGATCCGGTTCCGGCGCCATCGAGGCGGGGTCGAGATCGAGCATCCGCGTCTGCAGGTGCGCCGCTTCCCGGGCCACGCCCTTGCCGAACCCCCACACAGCGGCGCCGGCGAGTTCCCCGCCCCGCTCCCGCTCGAGGATCTGGGCTCCGCGCGTGATGAACCACACGCCCTTCCCGGGGGTCAGATCCGAATCGCCCACTCCCTGAACCAGCGCGAGTGCGCTCGCCACCGCGCCCTCGACGTCCGCCGCCAGTTCATCGGTCGTGGCGCGCTCCCCGTGGCCATCCAGCGCCGCGAGGTGCACGGCGCCGTGGAACGGCACCTCCTCCGGCAGGCTCTCGATCAGCGACCGCCACGCCTCGCGGTCGCTGGTGCCCTTCCCGTTCGCGAGAACGACCGTCTGGTTCCGCGACCTCAACTCGGTGGCCAGCCGCTCCGCCACGCCGCCCTCGTCCGCCGCGAAAACCCACGCGCCTGCGGGCTCCATCACCTTCGCCGGGCCCTGAGCGACGATCACGCCCTTGTCGAGCTGCATGTCGGGATCGGACTCGTCCACGCCGAGAACTTCCACAGCCTCGAACCCCGCGTCACCGAGGGCCTGGCGCCACACGCCGGGGTCGGCCAGCGCGTGGTGCGGTCGGTAGTCGTCGGCGAAGCGCCACCAGCCGTCGAGCTGCCCGAACGTGAGGTCCATCCAGCCCAGGCCGGTGAGGTTCTCGAGCGCGACCAGCTGCCCCGACGGCGCCATGAGGTCCCGGCAGTATCCGAGCGTCTCCTCCAGGTATCGCGTCGCGTGCAGCACGTTCGAGGCGATCATCAGGTCGTAGCCGTGGGCGTCGAAGCCCTGGGCGATGGGGTCCTTCTCGATGTCCATGGGACGGTATTCGATGCACCCGCCGGCGTCGCCGAAGCGCGCCTCGGCCTCGGCGAAGAAACCGGCGGAGATGTCGGTGTACACGTAGTCGAACCGCCCCTCCGGCAGCTCCGGCAGGACCGACGCGGTCGCCGACCCCGTCCCCGCCCCGACCTCGATCACCCGCAGCCGCCGGCCGTCCGGGAGCGCGGCCACCAGCGCCCGCACCGCCTCCGCCAGCATCTCGTTCGCCGCGCGCGCGACCGGCGCCTTCAGGTACAGATCCGCCGCCGTCGGCTCCCCGCTGCTGAACAGGAGCGTCAGGGGATCCTCTCCGCCCCGGAGCACGTCGGCCAGCGCGATGCCGGAACGCCGGAAGAGGCCCACCTCCGTGAGACCGTGCGAATAGCGCCCGGCCATCCCGGTCGCGAACTCGTCGAGATCCCGCGGCAGCTGCTCCGGCAGCGGATCGTCCGGCCCCACGAGGATGCGGAACCCGTCGGCCGTCTCCTCCGCCACGCCGGACCAGGCGAGCATCTCGAACATGCGGCGGAAGAGGCGCCCGTGTTCCGGGAGGACGTCCAACTCCTGCCGGAGTCGCTCCGGGTCCACCGTCTCCCCCGCCGTTCTCCGCCAGCCCAGTTCCTCGAGGGTCGCGAGAGCCCGGGCGTGCGACCAGCGCTCGAGGTCCGCCAGGAGGGCGTTGCGGTCGTCCGGGTCGACGCCCGCGTCCGTCAGGTAGCCGGCGAACAACTGCGCGCCCCCCGCGACGGCGGCGGGGCTCGGGAAGAAGTCCGCGGGAGCGATACCCAACGGAAGTTCGCGCTCGCGCCATACGATCTCGTACAGCAGGTCCTTGATCCCCTCGACCGCGGAGAGGAGCGCCTGCCGCGTGGCCCGCTTCACCGTGTAGCCGCTCAGCCGACCGAGCGGCGCGCCCTGCGGATCGTAGATGCGCAGTTCGCCGCTCAGGACCTCCGCGGGCTCGCTTCCTTCTGCCTCCGCCTCACGCGAAGCGGCGCTCAGGCGTACGTGGCACACCACCCGGTCGGGCAGCGGTCCGGCCAGCCACAGCCGCTCCCAGCCGAACGGGAGATACGTGGCGCCGCCCTCCGAACCGGCGACGTTGCGGGCCACGCCCACGGCCTGGAAGCAGCCGTCCAGCACGAGCGGATGCACGTCGAGCCCGTGTCCGGCCAGGGTCTCCGGGAGCGACACCTCGGCCACCGCCTCTCCCGGACCGGACCAGGCCCTCTCCAGCGTGCGGAAGGACGGACCGAGATCGACCCCCGTGCTCGCGCGGTGGCGGTAGTAGTCCGCCACCTCCACGGGCGAGAGATCGGCCTTCAGGCTCTCAAGGTCGACGGGGCCGCCGTCTTCGGGGTCGGGAACGCCGGCCGCCAGGCGGCCCTCCACGTGGACCGTCCAGACGCCCTCGCTCCCCCGGCTGAAGATCTGGACGCCGCGCGGCTCGGCCGGGTCCGGAGCATCGAGCACGACCTGCAGCGTCCGCCCCGCCCCTTCCGCCTCGTCCCCCTCCTCATCGAAGACGAGCGGGTTGTGCAACTGCATCTCCTCCACAACGACCGACCCGCCCTCTTCGAGGAGCGAAGCCGCGACCGTCATGGCTCCGTACAGGGCGCCGGGCGCCACGACGCGGCCGAACACGCGATGGTCTTCCATCCAGGCCGGATCCGCGGGGAACACCTCCGTCTCGAAGGCGACCTCGCCGCGGGCGGACTCGTGCCGGGCGCCCAGCAGCGGGTGGCCGGCGCTTCCACGACGCCGTTTCGGCGCTGCGAGCCAGTGGCGGACGCGCTGGAACGGGTAGCTCGGGAGCGAGATCCGTCTCCGGGTCTCCCCGGCGAAGAGTCCGGCGAAGCGAATCGGGAGGCCCGCCTCGTACGCCCCGGCCACCGCCTCCGCGAAGCCGTCGGCGCCTTCCGTGTCGGGCGCATCGGCCGGCGGCGGGGTGAGGCTGGACAGGACCGCCGGAGCCGGCGCCTGCGGTGACTCCGGCCAGGCGGAAGCGGCCATCGGGGCCAGCAGCGACCGGGGACCGATCTCCAGCACGAGGTCGACGCCGAGATCCGCCAGCGTCCGCACGCCCCGGGCGAAGGCCACCGGCTCGCGCGCGTGCCGCCGCCAGTAGGCCCCATCCAGCGTCTGCCCGGCTTCCACCGCCCGGCCCGTGAGGTTGCTGACGACGGTGAGGGACGGCGCTTCGATCGCGGCCCCGTCGAGCGACGCCGCGAGTTCGTCCAGGATGGGATCGACCAAGGCGCTGTGGAACGCCCGCTTCGTGTTCAGCCGTCGGACCCGGACGCCCTCCCCCTCGAAGCGCTTCGAGATGGCTTCGATGTCCGCGACCGGCCCGCTGACGACCTGGTGACTTCCGTTGTAGCCCGAGATGCTCAGCCCGACCCCGGACGCCGCCGCGTTCACGGCCTCGACCGCCGACGCCACCTGCTCCGGCGGCGCGAACACCGCCGCCATGCCGCCTTCAGCCATGCGCGACATCAGCGCCCCGCGCGCCGCGGCGAAACGCATCCCGTCCTCAAGGGAGAACACGCCCGCCGCCTGCGACGCCGCGAGTTCGCCGATGCTGTGCCCGATGACCACGTGGGGACGGACACCGAGGCTCTCCCACAGGGCAGTCAGCGCGCACTCCAGCGCGTAGAGCGCCGGCTGCTCCCACGCCGTGTCCCCGAGATCTCCGGCCCCGGCCGGCCGGCCGAACATGACGTCGAGCAGCGAAGCGCCTCTCTCCTCGACGAAGACCGCCTCGCAGCGGTCGAGCACGGCCCGCGCCACGGGTTCGCTCTCGTAGAGCGCCGCTCCCATCCCGGCCCACTGGCTCCCCTGCCCCGTGTAGGCGAAGGCCACCCGGGCCGGCGCCCCCGACGGCGCGCCCCCGCCGGGCGCGGCCAGCGCGACGAGCCGTTCCCGCAGCGACGCCGCGTCGCGGAAGACGACGCCCGCGCGGTGGTCGAAGTGGCTCCGTCCCACGCCGGCCGTCCACGCCATGTCCGAGAGGAGCGGGTCCGAGGCGAGGTCCCCGAACGACGGTCCCTCGGCATGCTCGTCCAGCCACGACACGTACCGTTGGGCGAGGTCGCTCAACGCGCCCTCCGACTTCCCCGACAGCGGAAGCACGCGCACCGCGCGCGGGCCGACTCCGTCCGGGACCGGCACGTCCGCCACCGTCGCCGACATGGAAGCCGCCACCGGCACCCCGGCGCCCGCGACCCATCCCCCATCGGCCCGGGCTTCGTCCGGTTCCTCGTCCGGTGCGCGGTATTCCTCCATCACGAGGTGGGCGTTCGTCCCGGAGATCCCGAACGAGTTGACCCCCGCGCGCCGTGGCCCGTCCGTGCCGCCCGGCCACTCCATCATCGACGACGTCACCCGCAGCGGGAGACGATCCCAGTCGAGACTCGGGTTCGGATCGCGGAAATGGAGGTGCTTCGGGATCACGCCGCGGTGCAGGACCAGCGCCGCCTTGATCACGCCCGCCACCCCGGCGGCCGATTCGAGGTGCCCGATGTTCGTCTTCACCGAGCCCATGAGAAGCGGGTTGTCGGCGTCCCGGCCCTTGCCGTAGACCGCGACCACCGCGTTGGCCTCGATCGGGTCGCCCACCGTGGTGCCCGTCCCGTGGGCCTCCAGGTAGTCGACTTCCAGGGGAGAGACGCCCGCATCCGCCAGCGCCGTCCGCATCACCTCTTCCAGCGCCGGCGTGTGCGGCACCGTCAGCCCCGTGCTCGCCCCGCCGTGGTTCACGGCCGAGCCGCGAATCACGGCCCAGATCCGGTCGCCGTCCGCCGCCGCCTCGCTCAGCCGCTTGAGGACGACGACCCCGCAGCCCTCGCCCCGCACGTATCCGTTCGCCGACGCGTCGAAGGTTTTGCACTGCCCGTCCGGCGACAGCATCATCGCGTCCGCGCGGAGTTCGTAGATGCGGCCGTTGAGGATCGCCTGCACCCCGCCCGCGATGGCCAGGTCCGCCCTCCCCTGCTGCAGGTCCGCCACCGCGTCGTGCACCGAGACCATGGAGGAGGCGCACGCGGCATCCACCGCCTTCGCCGGCCCCCGAAGCCCCAGCACGAAGGAGACCCGGCCGCTCGTGCCGTTCAGGTTCGTGCCGCTGAGCGCGTAGAGACAGCTGGCCGCCTCGGCGGGCTTGCTCGAGTCCACGACGAGCATCCGGTACTCGTCGTTGCTGATCCCCGTGTAGACGCCGGTGAGCGTCTCCCTCAGCCCGTCGGGATCGATCCCGGCGTCCTCGAGCGCCTCCCAGGTCGTCTCCAGCATCATGCGCTGCTGCGGGTCCAGCAGTTCCGCCTCCACCGGCGAGATCCTGAAGAAGGCGTCGTCGAACAGATCGATGTCGTCCACGAAGGCGCCGAAGCGGCAGCCATCGCTCAGGACCGCGTGGTCCCCGAAGATCTGGCCCCAGCGCCCCACGCCGGAACCCGGGACCCCTTCCTGGACGGAGTTTCCGCCCTCCTCGAGCAGGCGCCAGAACGCCGGAATGCCGGACGCGCCGGGGAAACGGCACGCCATCCCGATGATCGCGACCGGCTCGGCCCGCCGCCCGTTTCGATCTGCCATGGTGTATGATCCCCTTGCCGGCCGGCTTACCCGCACCGGACATTTGTACGCCGCAGTGTCACCCGAAAGCCGTGTCACCCGAAATATGACGTGAAATACCACGCCGTTGTAGTCCGGCCAAACCGGTCCGGCTCCGTCCCGGCCGATTCCGGTCCGGCCCGAGGAAAGAGGAGGAGAACCATGTCGCACGCCCGTTCGAGGTTGACCGCCCCGATCGCCCTGATCGCCCTGGCGGCGATCCCCCTCGGTGTCCCGGCCGGAGCCACGGCCCAGAACCCGCAGATGACGCCGGAGGAGCGCGCCCGTCTCATGGCGGAATACGAGGCCCGGATCGACGCCGAACTCGTCTCGGAGCGCCCGATCGAGATGTTCGACTCGATCTGGATCGAGGAACTCACGTGGATGGAAGTCCGCGACATGATGGCCGACGGCTACGACATCGCGATCATCTCCACGGGCGGGATCGAGCAGAACGGACCGTACGTCGCCACCGGCAAGCACAACTACGTGCTGCAGGGGACGTGCGAGGCCATCGCCCGGGAGCTGGGCAATGCGCTCTGCGCGCCGATCGTGAAACTCGTTCCCGAGGGGGACATCGACGAACCCTCGGGCCACATGCGCTACCCCGGCACGATCTCGCTCCGCCAGGAGACCTTCGAGGCGGTGCTCGATGACGTCGCCTCCAGCCTGAAGGCACACGGCTTCGAGCACATCGTCTTCATCGGCGACAGCGGCGGGAACGTGCAGGGGATGGCGAACGTCGCCGCGCGCCTCAACGAGCGCTGGGACGACGCCCACGCCCATCACATCCCCGAGTACTACCGCTACGGAGGCGGGGGTTTCCTCGAGTCCGAGCTGGGGATCGTGGAGACGGAGAACGACGGCATCCACGACAGCTTCGGCATTACGAGTCTGATGATGACCGTCGACCCCACCGTGGTCCGCTACGACCAACGCGTGAAGGCGGGGCTCGCGAAGATCAACGGCGTCCCGATCGCCCCCAGCGAGAAGACGATCGAGGTCGGCCTCAAGCTTCGGGCCTACCGGACCGCGCTCACCGTTGAGAAGATCCGCGAATCCATCGCCAGGGCCGGCACGTAGGCATGCAGCGGACGCCGCCCGCGCGGTCCACGGCCGCGCGGGCGCGTTGAATCTCCCTGCCCCCCGCGAGGCGTAACCAACGAGTGGCGAGTCCCCAACCGAGTTCCCCCATCCCGGCGCGAAGCAAGCTCATCGCCGGCGCGCTCGCGTTCGGCGGGCTGACGGCGCTGGGACTCGTGGCGCTCGTCCGGTGGCGCCCCCCTTCGGAGCTCGACAGCATCCTCGCCCGCATCACGCCGGGGTTCGCGGTCGCCCTGCTGGCGCTGCTCGCACTGGACTTCACGCTGGGCGGCCTCCGATACCGTCTGCTGCTCGACGGCCGCGTCTTCTCCCGCGTCTCGCTCTGGCACTGCATGCGGGCGAACTGGGCGAACATGCTGCTGGGCGCGATCACGCCGGCGCAGACGGGCGGCGGCGCCGCGCAGCTTTACGTGCTGTGCCGGCGCGGGGCACGGCTGTCCGAAGCGATTCTCTGCTCGCTGCTGACGTTCGTCGCCACGCTGCTCTTCTTCGCGCTCGGCGGCCTCGCCGCGCTGGCGTTCCTGCCGGGCGAAGCCCTGTCGCGCGGCGTGCTGATCGCGCTCGGCGTCGCGGTGGCGGTCATTGCGATGCTGGCCGGGCTGCTGATTTCGGCCGTCGCGGCCCGGCGGCGTACCGTTCGGCTGCTCCGACGCCTCCTCAATGCGGCGTCGAGACGGGGGACGCGGGTCCGGCGCTGGGCGGCGGCGGCCAGGCGTCTGCTGAGCCGAGAGATCGAACGGCTGGCGGCGGGCGTCCGGGCGGTCGCGTCGCGCGGCAAGGTGACGCTGGTATGGGTGTGCCTCGCGACCGCCGTCCTCTACCTCAACAAGTACTTCATGGGCTACGTCCTCGCGGCGGCGCTCCAGGGGCCGGTCGACCTCTCCTTCATCGGACTCCAGCTCCTGCAGCACATCGTCCTCTACTTCTCGCCCACGCCGGGCGCCTCGGGCATCGCGGAGGCCTCGACGGGGCTGCTGATGAACCGCGTGCTGCTCGTCGAGGTGACAGTGCTGTGGGTCGTGGGCTGGCGGCTGCTCACGACCTTCTTCGGGACGGTCCTGGGGGCGTTCGTGATGTTCGCCGAGGCGCGGCGACACGTCGCCGACGTCCGGGCCGGGGAGAGGGAGGCGGCGGCGTGAGCGGGAGAGGTGCGTGGACGCCCGCAGCGGGTGCGAAGACGCCCCCGGTGCGGCCCGCGCCGGCCTCGATGCGACTCTGTGTCGGCGGGGCCGAGTTCTGGGAACATCTCGAGCGCGACCTCGGCGCCGCGCGCGACTACGTCTACATCCAGACGCTCTCCTTCGAGGGTGACGCCGCCGGGCTGGGCCTGGCGGAAGCCCTCCTGGCCTGCGAGGCGCCCCGGAAGCGCGTCGTCGCCGACGCCGTGACGAAGTACCTGATCAACGACCGGTTCATCGGCCTGCCGCGCGCGCGGCGCGACGCGGTCCTGCAGCGCGAGGTCGCGGCCACCGGCGAGATGTGCGACCGGCTGGAGCGGGGCGGCGTGCCCGTCCGGTTCACCTGGCCCGTGGGACGCCGATTCCACCGGCTCATCGCCCGCAACCACAAGAAGCTGGTCGCGATCGACGACCGGGTCGCCTACCTGGGCGGGATCAACTTCAGCGAGCACAACTTCGCCTGGCACGACTTCATGGTGCGGATCGAGAGCCCGGGGATCGCGGCGTTCCTGCGCCAGGACTTCGAGCACACGTGGCGGGGGCACGACCGCGCGGCGGCCGCCGAGATCGACGGCGACCAGATCGTGGTCGGCGAGGGCCGGGGCAACCCCGGGCTGCGCGCCGCCGTTTCCCGCGCCCTCGACCGGGCCATGCGCCGGATCGTCGTCCAGTGTCCGTACATCAGCGAGCCGTTCTGGAGCGCCCTCGGCCGGGCGCACCGCCGCGGCGTGCACGTCACGGTGATGATGCCGGAGGATCACAACCGGGCCGTCATGAAATGGGGCACGCTCGACGCTTCGCGACGCGAAGGCTTCGAGGTCCTCATGCTGCCCGGCCCCATGACGCACGCGAAGGTGATGCGGATCGACGACTCGGTCGTGCTTGGCTCGGCGAACTTCGACTACGTGAGCTTTCGCATGCAGCCGGAGATCGTCCTCATCACGAGCGCGCCCGGTCTCGTCCGCGAGATCGGCAAGCGCATCCTCGCGCCCGATCTCGCGCGCGGCCGGGAGCCGGCGAACGGGCGCCGCCAGCGCTGGCGGGAGCGCCTCGGCGGCGTCTCGATGCGCGTGCTGGAGTGGCTGTCCCCCTCGGTACGCGAACGCCGGCCCAGCCCGATCCCCCTCGCCACCTGGCGCGACGGGACCCGAAACTCCGGGCCCGGAGGAGGATGAGCCGATGAGTTCGTGGTTTCGGCGGTATCTGCTTCCCGGGTTCATCTTCCAGTCCATCATCATCGCGGGCGGATACGGGACGGGGCGCGAACTCGTGGAGTTCTTCCTCCGTTTCGGACCGCTGGGCGGACTTCTCGGGAATGCTCCTGCCGGCCACGATCCTCGTCAGCGTCACCGCCATGGCGTCGTTCGAGTTCGTGCGCGTCTTCGGGACGTACGACTACCGAACGTTCTTCCAGCACCTGCTCGGACGCGGCTGGGTCGTGTACGAGATCGGATATCTCGCGGCGGTCCTCCTCCTCCTGGCCGTGATCGGCTCGGCGGCGGGGACGTTCCTGCTCGAGACGTTCGGGCTGCCGTACGCGGCCGGCGTGGTCGGACTCCTCGTCGCCATCGGTTTCCTCGTCCTCAAGGGGACGGATGCGATCGAGCGCTTCCTGTCCGGCTGGTCGTTCGTCCTTTACGGCGTCTACCTGGTGTTCTTCGCCTGGTCGATCGGGGCCTTCGGCGCTGCGATCGGAGCGGCCTTCGCGTCGGGCGAGGCCCGGGAGGGCTGGGCGCTCTCCGGGTTCCGCTACGGGGTGCTCCAAGTGTCGCTCCTGCCGGCGATGCTCTTCGCGACGCGCCACATCCGGCGGAGGCGGGAGGCGCTGTGGGCCGGCGCCCTCACCGGGCCGATCGCGATCATCCCGGGCGTCCTCTTCCTCGTGGCGATGGCGGGACAGTACCCGGGCATCGTGGACCGGCCGGTGCCCGCCAACCACCTCCTCGAACTGCTTGGGTCGCGGGGATTCCAGATCGCCTTCCAGGTCGTCCTCTTCGGCACCCTCATCGAATCCGGCACCGGCGTGATCCACGCCTTCAACGAGCGGGTGGCCGGCGTGTTCGCCGCCCGCCGGACCCACATGCCCCCGGCGCTGCGGCTTGTGGTGGCGGTTCTGCTCCTGATCCTCGCCTCGCTCCTCGCGCGGTTCGGGATCATCGACCTCATCGCGACCGGCTACGGAGCCCTGAGCTGGGCGTTTCTCTTCATCTTCGTGCTTCCGCTGCTGGCCCTCGGGATGTACAGGCTGCACAAGGGAGCGGTCGGGGGGCGCGGGGGATCCGCGTAGGGCGAAATCGAGTCGGCGTCCCTATATTGAAGGGTTAGGCAGGAGAAGGTTCGAGGAGCCAGGTCGCACCGCCCGTCGCGGAGGACGAGCGATTCCATGAAGAGACTCGCGATTGCGCTGTCCTGCATTGCGCTTTGGGGGCTGATTTCCACGTTTCCCGGCGGCTCGTCGCTCTCCGCCCCTCTCCCCGCCCAGGCCCACGAGTTCATCCCGGACACGATCCCGCAGACGATCGTGAACCAGGTCTGCACGAACTGCCACAACGACACCCGAGTGCTGGGGAACCTCACGCTCGACGGTTTCGAGGTGGAGATGGCGCACCTCGAGGCGGAGACGGCGGAGAAGATGATCCGCAAGCTGCGGGCCGGGATGATGCCTCCGCCGGGGATCCGGCGTCCCCCGCCCCAGGATCTGCTCGAACTCGCCGAGACGCTCGAAGCGCGGGTCGATGCCGCGGCGGCCGACCGCCCCGACCCCGGCGTGCGCTCCTTCCAGCGCCTGAACCGGGCGGAGTACGAGCGCTCGATCCGGGCGCTCCTCGGGCTCGAAATCGACGCCTCCGCCTACCTGCCGAACGAGACGATCAGCGCGGGCTTCGACAACATCGCGGACGTTCAGAACCTCTCCGCCACGCTGCTCGAGGGATACCTGACCGCCGCGAGCGAGATCAGCCGGCTCGCGCTCGGAGACCCGACCGTGACGGCGAGCGAGACGGAATACGAGGTGTCCCGCTACGCGGAGCAGCGGCAGCACGTGCCGGGCACGCCGATCGGCACGCGCGGCGGGATCTCCGTCGTGCACAACTTCACCGCGGACGGCGACTACGTCTTCCGACTCGCCTTCCAGCACGAGTCGACCGGGAACTTCTTCGGCCAGACGACGCCCTTCGACGAGCAGGTCGAACTCTCCGTGGACGGGGAGCGGCGCGCGCTCATCGACATCGATCGCTGGATGCACCGGCAGGATCCCAACGGGGTTCAGGTCGAGACGGAGCCGATTCACGTGACGGCGGGACCGCACCGCGTGTCCGCCGCCTTCATCAAGCGCTTCGACGGGCCGATCGAAGACCTGGTCTCACCGCACGAATGGAGTCTGGCGGACAAAAAGATCGGCTATTCGCACGGGATCACGGTCGTCGCCCACCTCCGCGACCTCACGGTCCGGGGGCCGTTCGGCGTGTCGGGAGTATCGGAGACGCCGACGCGGGCGCGCGTGCTGACGTGCCGGCCGGACACCGGGGACGAGGCGGCCGGGCGCCTCTGTGCCGGGGAGATCGTCGAGCGGCTGGCGGCGCAGGCCTACCGGCGGCCGGTGGACGCGGCGGACATCGACCCGCTCCTCGCCCTGTACGACGCCGGGGTGGCGGAGGGCGGCTTCGAGGTCGGCATCCGGACGGCGCTCCAGGGCATCCTCGCGAGCCCGGACTTCATCTTCCGCTTCGAGGAACCGCCCGCGGGCGCCGGGACCGAGGGACCGTACCGCATCGCGCCGTTCGATCTCGCTTCCCGGCTCGCCTTCTTCCTGTGGGGGATGCCGCCGGACGAAGCGCTCATCGAGGCGGCCCGGACGGGCGGGCTCGACGACGCGGCCGGCGTGGAGGCGCAGGTCCGCCGCATGCTCGCGCACGCGAACGCCGAGGGGCTCGCGACGCGATTCGCCGCGCAGTGGCTGCGGCTGCAGGATCTCGACAACGTCCACCCGGACGCGCTCCGCTTCCCCGACTTCTATGAGCAACTCGCCCGCGACATGCGGCGCGAGACGGAGTTGCTGTTCGAGCACGTGGTGCGGGAGGACCGCAGCTTCTTCGAACTGCTGACGGCGGACTACACCTTCGTCAACGAGCGGCTCGCGCGGCACTACGGGATCTCCGGCGTGGCCGGCACCCACTTCCGGAAGGTCGGCTATCCCGACGACATCCGCCGCGGCGTACTGGCGCACGGGAGCATCCTCACCTCGACCTCGCACGCGAACCGGACCTCGCCCGTGCTGCGCGGCAAGTGGATCATGGAGGTCCTGTTCGGGACGCCGCCGCCCCCGCCGCCGCCGGACGTGCCGGATCTCGAGGCGATCGACGAGGCCGAGGAGGGGCGCTTCCTCACCGTGCGCGAGCGGCTGGAGATGCACCGCGCGAGCCCGGCCTGCCGCTCCTGCCACCGCGTCATCGATCCGCTGGGGCTCGCGCTCGAGAACTTCGACGTGACGGGCGCGTACCGGATCAACGACCAGGGGCGCACGGTCGACCCCAGCGGCGACCTGTACGACGGGACGCCGCTCTCGGGGCCGGCCGACCTCCGAACCGCCCTCCTCACGCGGCGCGAATCGCTGGCGCGGTCCTTTACCGAGAGCCTCATGGCCTACGCGCTCGGGCGCCGCGTCGAGTACTTCGACATGCCGACCGTGCGCCGGATTACGCGCCGCGCCGAGGCGGAGGACTACCGCATGTCCGCCTTCATCCTCGGCGTGGCGGAGAGCCCGGCCTTCCTCATGAGCCGGGGCGGCGCCATCGTCGAACAAGACAACCAGGGGACGTGATCCAGATGGACATCATCACGGGAAAGCACATTCCGCGCCGCACCTTCCTCCGCGGAGTCGGGGCCACGGTGGCGCTTCCGATGCTGGACGCCATGGTTCCCGCCGGACGGCTGTGGGGATCGATCCGCCCCGCGGACCCGACGCGGCTGATCGCGATCGAGATGGTGCACGGCGCCGCGGGCTCGACCGCGTACGGCGCGTCGCGCGGCTACTGGTCGCCGCTGCAGACCGGCCGTGACTTCGACTTGAGCACCGGAGCACTCGCCTCCCTCGAACCGTTCCGGGACCGGCTCACGATCATCAGCGACACCGACATCGAGGCGGCGGAAGCCCGGATCCCCAAGGAGATCGGCGGCGACCACTTCCGCTCGAGCGCGACCTTCCTGACCCAGTCCCACCCCCGGCAGACGGAGGGCTCGGACATCCTGGCCGGGACGTCGATGGATCAGCTCTACGCTCAGCGCTTCGGGCAGGACACGCCGATTCCGTCCATGCAGCTCTGCATCGAGAACGTGGACCAGTCGGGGGGCTGCGCGTACGGCTACGCGTGCGTGTACACGGACACGATCAGCTGGGCGTCGCCGACGGAGCCGCTGCCGATGATCCGCGATCCGCGGGTCGCGTTCGACCAGTTGTTCGGCGCCGGGGGGAGCGCGGAGGAACGCGCCGCCCGCCGCCGGGCAAACCGGAGCGTGCTCGACTTCATCTCGGGCCGCATCGGCGAACTCCGCCGCGAGCTGGGGCCCGTCGACGTCCGCCGGCTCGACCGCTACCTCGACAACGTGCGGGAGATCGAGCGGCGCATCGAGCGGGTCGAGACGCAGAACCGGAGCGGCGAGGAGCGGGCGCTGCCCGAGGCGCCGGCCGGCGTGCCCGACTCGTTCGTCGAGCACGTGCAGCTGATGTTCGACCTCCAGGCGCTCGCCTTCGAGTCCGACATGACGCGCGTGTTCTCCTTCAAGCTCGGGCGCGACTCGTCGGCCCGCGTCTTCCCGGAGAGCGGCGTCGACAAGCCGTTCCACCCCGCCTCGCACCATGGCGCCGACGAGGGGAACATCGACGACTTCGCGCAGATCAACCGCTTCCACGTGTCGATGGTCCCGTACCTGCTTGAGCGCCTGAAAAACACGATGGACGGTGAGACGGATCTGCTCGAGAAGACGATGGTCATCTACGGCTCGCCGATGGGCGACCCCAACGTGCACAACCACAAGCGCTGCCCCCTGTTCGTGGCCGGCGGCGCAAACGGGAAGCTGGACGGCGGACTCCACGTGCGCGCGCCGGCGGGCACGCCGATGGCGAACGCCCTCCTCTCGCTCATGCACACGCTCGGGCTGGAAGACGTCGAGCAGTTCGGCGACAGCACCGGCACCCTGTCGCTCGCCGCCCCCGACGCGAGCGCGGCCGGCTCGTGAAGCGGGACGGTCGCCACCGGATGGCCGCGGCGATGAAGCCGCCGGCGGTCGCGCTGCTGGCCGTGCTTCTGAGCGGCGCGCTCACGCCCGATTCGCCGGTCGCCGACGCGGCGATGACCGGCGACCTCGCGGCCGTGCGGGCGCTCCTGGCCGATGGCGCGGACGTGAACGCGCCGCAGGGCGACGGCATGACCGCGCTCCACTGGGCGGCGCGCGCCGCGAACGCCGACCTGGCCGGGCTGCTCCTCGAGGCGGGCGCGGATGTCGGCGCCATCACCCGCATCGGGGCCTACACGCCGCTGCACCTCGCAAGCGAGGTCGGCAGCGCGCCGGTCGTGCGCCTCCTGCTCGACGGCGGCGCCGCGCAGACCGCGACAACCGATGACGTGGGGGGCACGACCCCGCTGCACCTCGCGGCCGGCGCCGGCAGCGCGGACGCCGTCCGCCTGCTCCTGGCGCGCGGCGGCGACGCCGATGTCCGCGAGGCGCGCTGGGGCCAGACGCCGCTCATGTACGCCGCCGCGCTCGGCCGGGAAGCCGCCGTGCGCGCACTGCTCGACGGCGGCGCGGATCCCGCCCTCGCCACGTGGGTGACCGACATCACGGCCCTGACCGAGTGGTCGCAGGCCGACCGCCGCGCCCGCGCGGCCCGGATGCGCGGAGAGCCGGAACCGCCGGTGCCGCCCCGCCCCGCCCCGTCCGATGCGCCGCTGCTCGACGCTCCCGACACCCCCGCGGACCGTCCCGCGGCCGAGGAAGATGAAGAGTACGAGCGTCCGATCGAGGAGCCCGAGCCGCTCGGCTACGGCGACCTGATCGGCGGCCACGGCGGCATGACGGCGCTGCTTCACGCCGCCCGCGAAGGGCACGCCGGCACCGTGCGCGCGCTCATCGAGGGCGGCGCGGACATCGATCAGGTGAGCGGCGGCGACCGCACGAGTCCCATGCTCATCGCGATGATCAACGGCCACTTCGACCTCGCGATGGAACTGTTCGAGGCCGGCGCCGATCCCCGGCTCGCCTCCGCGGCCGGCGCGACGCCGCTCTTCGCCGCCCTCAACGCCCACTGGGCGCCGAAGTCCCGCTACCCGCAGCAGCACGCCTACGGACAGCAGCGGCACGGCTACCTCGACGTCATGCGACGGCTGCTCGACGCGGGCGTGGACCCCAACGCCCGTCTCGAGAAGCACCTGTGGTGGGTGTCGTACAACTTCGACCTCTTGCAGATCGACCTGAAGGGCGCGACCCCCTTCTGGCGCGCCGCGTACTCGCTGGACGTGGAGGCGATGAAGCTCCTCGTCGAATACGGCGCCGACCCCCACCTCGCCACGATCAAGGTGCCGCCGCGGCGACTCCCGGCCTGGGACCGCGAGAAGCGCGACCTGTCCGGCGTCCCCCCCGTGCCCGTAGGCGGCCCCGCCGACTACCCCATCCACGCCGCGACCGGCATCGGCTACGGCCAGGGCTTCCCCAGCAACGCGCACCGGTACGTCCCGGACGGCTGGCTGCCGGCCATCCGCTATCTCGTCGAGGAACTCGGCGCCGACGTGAACCAGCGCGACGACGAGGGCTACACGCCGCTCCACAACGCGGCCTCGCGCGGCGACCTCGAGGTCATCCGCTTTCTCGTCGAGCACGGCGCGGACCCGACCGCCGTGAGCCGCGTCGGCCAGACCACCGCCGACATGGCGAACGGCCCCTACCAGCGCACCCAGCCTTTCCCGCAAGCCGTGGCCCTGCTCGAGAGCCTCGGCTCGAAGAACAACCACAACTGCGTGTCCTGCTGACCCACAGCCCGCCCGCGCCACTCCAGCCATGATCACCGTCTCGAGCCTCGGGAAGGCGTTCGGCGGGCAGGTTCTCTTCCGCGACGCGACCTTCCTCCTCAACCCCGGCGAGTGCTACGGCCTCGTCGGCGCGAACGGATCCGGCAAGACCACGCTCCTCAACATCCTCGGCGGCACCGAGGACGCGACGGAAGGGACCGTCACCATCCCGAAGCGCCTCCAGGTCGGCGTCCTGCGCCAGGACCACTTCCTACACGACGAGGAGGAGATCCTCGGCGCCACCCTCATGGGGAACCCCGATCTGTGGCGCGCCATGGTCGAACGGGATGCGCTCATCGAGGCGGAGGACGGAGATTTCGACGCCGACCGCTTCTCCGAACTCGAGGAGATCTTCCAGCGCCACGACGGCTACACGGCCGAGGCCCGCGCGGGCGAGATCCTCGAGGGCCTCGGCTTCCCGAGCGAGATTCACCGCCGGCCGCTCTCCACCCTCTCCGGCGGGTTCAAGCTCCGCGTGCTGCTCGCCCAGGCGCTCGCCGGCGCGCCCGACGTCCTCCTCCTCGACGAGCCGACGAACCACCTCGACATCCTCTCCATCCGCTGGCTGGAGAAGTTCCTGCGGGAGTTCAAGGGAGCGATCGTCGTCATCTCCCACGACCACCGTTTTCTCGACAATATCGCCACGCATATTCTCGACATCGACTATGAGACGGTCACCACATACAAGGGCAACTATGACGATTATCTGGTCCGAAAGAAGGAGGACCAAGAGAGACGGGAGAAGGAACTCGCCAACCGCGAGCGCGAGATCGCCCACCACCGACAGTTCGTCGACCGCTTCCGGGCCAAGGCGAGCAAGGCGCGGCAGGCCCAGAGCAAACTGCGTCTCATAGAGAAGCGGGCGGAGGCGCTGCAGCCGCTCCCGGTCTCCTCGCGCCGCTATCCGAACTTCCGGTTCGAGTCCCGCCGTCCCAGCGGACGCACCGTCCTGGGCGTGGAGGGCGTGAAGAAGGCGTTCGGCGACGGCGATGAGCTGAACGAAGTCCTCCACGGCGTCGACCTCACCCTCGAGCGCGGCGACCGCATGGCGATCATGGGCCCGAACGGGATCGGGAAGTCGACCCTGCTCAAGATCGTCATGGGCGAACTCGAGTCCGACGCCGGCCGCGTGGCGTGGGGCTACGAGACGCACCCAAGCTACTTCGCGCAGGACCAGGAGGCCCGCTTCGACTCGCCGGGGCAGACGGCAGAGGACTGGATCGCGGGTTTCTGCCCCGGCCGGACGCTCGGGTTCGTGCGCGGCGAGATGGGGCGCGTGCTCTTCTCCGGCGACGACGCGAAGAAGCGGGTCGGCAACCTCTCCGGCGGCGAGGCCGCCCGCCTCGTCTTCTGCCGGATGGCGATCGAGCGACCCAACGTCCTCGTCCTCGACGAACCCACGAACCACCTCGACCTCGAATCCATCGAGTCCCTGGTCGAGGCGCTTCGGAGCTACGATGGCACGCTCATCCTCGTCTCGCACGACCGCTGGTTCGTCTCGCAGCTCGCGACCCGCATCGTCGAGATCTCCGAGGACGGGATCCGCGACTTCCGGGGCAGCTACGAGGAGTACGTCCACTACTGCGGGGACGACCACCTCGACGTGGACACCGTCGTCCTCAGGGCGCGGAGAGAGAAGCGCGCCGCCCGGGATGCGGCCACCGAGACCCGCGGCGCCGGCAACCTCGCCGCCCACGGAAGCTCACGCGGCGGCGCCGGCCCGGACATCGCGCGGGGCAACCGGAACCGCTACCGGGGCGGCTCGCTGCGGAAGAAGCTGAACGACACGACCCGGCGGATCGAGGCGGCCGAGACCCGCATCGCCGAAATCGACGAGATCTTCGCCGACCCCGCCTTCTACGCCGACACCCCCATCGACGAGGTCCGCGCGCTCGAGACCGAGCGCGCATCCCGGCAGGGGGAACTCGACGAACTCATCGGCGCCTGGGAACGCATCGAGACCGAACTCGCCCGCCTCGACTGACCTACAGCGGCCAGACGATGGGGAGGAAGAAGACGACCATCAGCAGCATGAGCAGGAAGAGCGGCGCGCCGACCCTCGTGTAGTCCACCACCTTGTACCCGCCCACCCCCATCACGAGCAGGTTCACCGGGTGGCCGAAGGGGCTCAGGAAGGCGCACGAGGAGCCCACCGCCACGACCATGAGCAGCGCCCGCGCGGAGAGGTCCAGCTCGGACGCGGCGCTGAGCGCGATCGGCGCGACGAGCACGGCGACCGCCGAGGTGGGGACGAACTGCGCCGCGAGCGCGCAGATCAGAAACAGGCTCGCGACGAGCACGCGCGGTCCGATCTCCGCCGCCCGCCCCACGACTTCGCGCGCGATGAGTTCCGCGGTGCCGGAGTCCTCCATCGCGAGGCCGAGCGCAAGCATCCCCCCGAGGAGCATGACGACCCGCCATTCGACGAAGGTGTAGACCTCGTTCCCCTTCACACACCCCGTGCACACCATCAGGAGCGCGCCGAGCAGCGCCGCGATGTACACGGGGAGCACGTTTAGGGAGGCCGCGAGGATGAAGCCTACCATGACCGTGCTGGCGATCCACGCCTTGTGGACGCGGAACACCTCGTGGAGCTGCCCGTGGAGGACGAGGAATCGCGGGTCGCGGGCGAGGAGCGCGATCTTCTTCCGGTTGCCGTAGACGAGGAGCGCGTCCCCGAACTCCAGCGCCATGCGCGAGATGCGGATGTTCGATTGAAACGCCCGCCCTCCGCGGAAGATCGAGAGCAGGTTCAGTCCGTAGGACTCCCGGAAGAGGACGTCGCGCAGCGTCTTCCCCATGAGATCCGAACTCGGAGCCAGCGTGACCTCCGCGAACCCTGTGTCCTCCGACTCCAGTTCGCCGACCGAGGGACGTTCGTCCGCCGGAACCAGCCCCTGCAGCGCCTCCAGCACGGCGAAGGAGGTCGGGGCCCCCTCGACGATGAGGCGGTCGCCGGCCCGCAGCCTCTCCGACGCGTGCGGCAGGGCGATGTCGCCGCCCTCGCGCTCGATCTCCAGCACCGTGAGGTCGAAGGCGCCCCGGAGACGCGACGCCGCGAGCGTCCGTCCGTCCAGCCACGATCCATCGGGGATGTGGAGCCGCGTCAGCCACCGGTACAACTCGTACTCCTCCGTGGCGGAGCCGATGTCCGTCCAGCCGATCGACGAGAACTCCGCCGCGTAGCGGAGTTGCTGGAGCCGGTCTTCCCGGCCCAGCAGGAGGAGCGCGTCTCCGGCTTCGAGCTGCACGGTCTGGAACAGGCCGCTCAGGACCTGGCCGTCTCGCCGGATGGCGACGACGTGGGCCTGGAACCGGTTGCGGAAATCGATGCTTCGAACCGTGTTGCCGACGAGGTCCGATTTCTCGGCGACCTCGGCCTCGGCCAGCACCGTCGCGTCCTTCACGAGGCGTCCCAGGGCATCGTTCGATTCCCTGTGCCCGGCGAGGTGGCCCCAGGCGCGCAGGCGGTCGAGCGCTTCGATCCGTCCCTCGACGATGAGTACGTCGCCGCTCCGAAGGCGGAAATCCCGCTCCGGCGCCCGTACCAGGTGCCCCTTGCGGCGCACGGCCAGGAGGTCGTACCCGAGCGCCTGTCCGAGCCGGGCCTCGACGAGCGAACACCCGTCCAGCGCGGAGCCCGCCGGAATCCGGAGCGTGAGCAGCGACTCGGCGAGGCGGTAGCGGCCGGTCAGGTCGATCTCGTCACCCCCTTCGTCGTTTCCGGTGGAACGGTCCGGAAGGAAGTGTCTCCCCGCGAGGACCACGTACAGGACCCCCAGGGTGAGCGCGGTCGCGCCCACGGGCGTGAAGGCGAAGAACCCGAATCCCCCCTGCCCCAGGCGTTCGAGAATGCTCGAAAGGAGGATGTTGGGCCCCGTCCCGATGAGCGTCGTCATGCCGCCGAGGAGCGCCGCGAAGGAAAGCGGGATCAGCAGGCGGGATGGACGCATGCCGAGGCGGCGGGAGATGTCGATCACGACGGGGATGAGGAGCGCGACGGCGGCGGTGTTGTTCATCACCCCCGACATCAGTCCCGACGTGAGCATCAGCAGCGCCGTGACCCGCACGGGTGAATCCCCCGCAAGCCGCAACACCTGCGCCCCGACGACGTTCGCGACGCCGGTCTTGTAGAGCCCGCCGCTGAGCACGAGCACGGCCGCGATCGTGACCACGGCGGGGTTCGCGAATCCTTCGATCGCCCGCGCCATCGGGATGACGCCGGAGATGGCGAGCGAGAGGAGCACCATGAGCGCCACGCCGTCGTAGCGGACCCACTCCGTGACGAAGAGGACGACCGCCACCGCGACGATGGCGAGGACGACGATGACGTCGGCCGTCACGATCCCGGCCTCTGCCCCGACTTCTGTCCCGGCCTCTGGATCGTCGACACCGCCTGCGCGAGCCCGCGGGCGGTGAGCGTCCCGGCCTGGCGGCGCCGGCCAAGGAGGATGAGCGGCATGTCCGTCCTCCGGGCCACCTCCAGGGCGAAGGCGCCGATCGCCGGTTCGCCCCGGCCCCGCCGTTCCATCCCCATCACCACGAGATCGCTCTCCCGTCCCAGGCGCGCCACGGGTTCGACCGGTTCGTCGGTGTATTCGAAGGCCACCTCGTGCGGCCCCGCGGCCTCGTCTCTGGCGAGTCGGCGGATACCGCGCTCGACCCTCCGGCGGCCGTCGGGGGGCGTGCCGGATGGGAGCGTATGCAGGAACGTGACCCACGGCTCCGAGGAGCGCGCCAGGCTGCCGAGCAGGCGGGCGCGCAGTTCGCTGTGCCCGCGACGCCCTCTCACGGGGACGAGCACGCGCCTCGTCTCCGCGATCCGCCAGCCGGGCGGCGAGCGAACGATGACGACATCCGCGTCGATCTCCGAGACGAGACGTTCGAGGTGCGCTTCGACCCGCAGCTCCGTGAGCCGGGTCAGTCCCAGGAGTACCGTGTCGCAGCGGTGGCTGTTGGCCACCCGGGCGATTTCGCTCCACACGTCGGACGCAACCGTGAACAGCGCCTCCGGGCGGTTCGAGCCTTCGAGTCCCTGTCTCACGGACTCTCCCAGGATATCCTTGGCATCCTGCACCACCGCATCGAGGGAGACGGCGGGACGCCCCTCGCGGGGAATCACCGACAACAGCAGGACCCGCCCGACACCCGGCGCGCGCACGGTGGCGGCCGCGTCCACCAGACTCGCCGCGCTCGCGGGATTCGCGATCGGGACCAGGACCAGGGGGCTGCGGCCGCGCAGCCGCACCAGGTCGGGGTCGCGGGCCTGGGCGCTCGCGTCGGCAAGGCGGGCGCCCGGCGCGAGGAACGTGAGGTAGAGCACCGCCCCGAGCCCGAGCCACACCGCGACGACGCGCCCCGCCTCCGGCACGGCGATGGCCTGGAAGATCGCCAGCCCCAGGCAGAGGGCCCCGCCGACCACGGGGAGCGCAGCCGGCCGCGGGTGGCCCGAGCGCAGGCGGGCCAGCATCGCGGCCCAGTGCACCATGGCGAACGAGATGAGGAAGATCAGGCTCGATGCGGCGCCGGCCGCGGCGACGTTCCCCACCGCGACGGCGATCAGCATCATCATCGCACCCGTCGCGGCCACGGCAACGGCGGGCGTCCCCGTGCGCGCCCGCATCTCGCCCGCGTGATGCGGCAGCGTGCGGTCCCGCGCCATCGAGAACGCGACGCGCGAGGCCCCGAACAGGTTCGCGTGCAGCGCCGACAGCATCGACAGGAGCCCGGCCCCGATCACGAGCCAGTACCCGGCCGGGCCCATGAAGCGCTCCGCCGCCACGGCCACGAGTTCCTCCGGGTGCGCCTCCGCCGCGGCCTGGATCCCCTCGGGCGGCGCCCCAACCGTCGAGACCACGATCAGAAGCGGGATGTAGACGACGAGCGCGATCCCGAGCGACAGGTACATCGCCCGCGGCACGGTGCGCTCCGAATCCCGCACCTCCCCTCCCACCGCGGCGATGAGGTCGAACCCCTGCAGCGCGATGAAGGTGTAGCCCATGGCCTGCAGCAGGCCGAGCGAGCCCTCCGGGGCGAACGGGCTCAGGCGCCCCAGCGTCTCGGCGGGAGAACCGGCGGAACCGACGAGCCAGGCTACGAAGCCCCCGGCGATGAGCACGGCGAACACGACGACCTTGCCGATCGTGGCCGCGTTGCCTCCGCCCGCGGTGCGCTGCACGAGCAGCATCGAGTAGCCCGCGACCGCCGCGATCGCGAGTCCGATCTGCGTCCCGCCGTGACCGAGCCAGTCGGCGGACACGCCGAGCGCCGGGGCCAGGCGCTGCAGGCCTTCCACGGTGAACGCCGCGAAGCCCAGCGCGTAGAGCACGCCGGCGACGATGGAGGCGAACCAGACCACCCACCCCACGATGAAGGCGACCTCGATCGAGAGCACCTTCTTCGCGTACGTGTAGATGCCGCCCGATTCCGGAAAGCGGCGCGCGAGACGGGCGAAGCTCATCGCGGTGAGGAACGCGATCCCCCCGTTGAGGCCGAAGGCGAGCATCGCGGCCGGACCCGCGGTCGCGAACGCGACGCCCGCGAGCGCGAGGATCCCGCCGCCCACGATCGCGCCGACGCCAAGCGTCGTCGCGCCGTAAAGCCCCATGTGCCGTTCGCTCATCCCCGGAATCCCTGTAGGTGGAGGCCGCCCTGCCGGCCCGTGCCGGTAACCGCGCCGCTGGCGGCGCCCGTTGTTTCCGCCGGAAGGCCCGCTAATCTTGGGGCGCACCCCGGCAATGTCACCCCGACCGCGGCACGGACCCCGCGACCGCGACACGGACCCGACACCCCGACCCTGAGCCGATGTCCCGACCCCGAGTCGACATCCCGACGGAGCGCGAGTGAACGCCCCAGCCCTCTTCTCCACACGGTCTCTCGAACTCCAGGCGCGCGTGCGCGAGTTTATGGAGGCGCACGTCCACCCCAACGAGGAGACCTTCCATCGGGAACTCGACGCGGCCGGGAACCGGTTCTCCACGCCGCCGGTCCTCGAGACGCTGAAGGCGCGGGCGCGGGACGAGGGACTGTGGAACCTCTTCCTCCCCCCCGACGCGGAGCCGGGACGCGGTCGGGACGCGGAGCCGGGAGACATGGGTCCGGATGCCCGCTACGGGGCGGGCCTCTCGAATCTCGAGTACGCGCTCATCTGCGAGGTCATGGGCCGCGTCGAATGGGCGCCCGAGGTCTTCAACTGCAACGCGCCCGACACCGGCAACATGGAGACGCTCGCCCGCTATGGAACGCCGGCACAGCGGAAGGAGTGGCTCGAGCCGCTGCTGGCGGGGGAGATCCGCTCGTCGTTCGCGATGACGGAGCCGGACGTCGCCTCGTCGGACGCGACGAACATCCGCTCCTCCATCGTCCGCGAAGGGGACGAGTGGGTCATCAACGGCCACAAGTGGTGGGCGACGCAGGCCCCCCGGGCGGAGTGCCGGCTGTTCATCTTCATGGGCAAGACCGATCCCGACGCGGCGCGCCACCGGCAGCAGTCCATGGTGCTCGTGCCGCGCAACGCCGCCGGCATCGAGATCGTCCGGCCGCTCGGCGTGTTCGGCTACGACAGCGCGCCGGTCGGCCACGGCGAGGTGC
This sequence comes from Candidatus Palauibacter scopulicola, assembly GCF_947581915.1. Classification (NCBI taxonomy): domain Bacteria; kingdom Pseudomonadati; phylum Gemmatimonadota; class Gemmatimonadia; order Candidatus Palauibacterales; family Candidatus Palauibacteraceae; genus Candidatus Palauibacter; species Candidatus Palauibacter scopulicola. The sequence goes on along the minus strand of NZ_CANPWG010000004.1, from coordinate 2,522 downwards.
GCTTCACCGACGTCCGCGTGCCTGCCGGGAACATCCTCCTCGGCCCGGGCCGCGGGTTCGAGATCGCGCAGGGCCGCCTCGGCCCCGGCCGCATCCACCACTGCATGCGGCTCATCGGCGTTGCCGAACGCGCGATCGAGGACATGGCCGAGCGCGCGAGGACCCGGGTCGCCTTCTCCGGCCCCCTCGCCGAGAAGGGCGCCCTTCGCCACGCGCTCGCCGAGTGCCGCATCGCCGTGGACCAGGCCCGGCTCCTCACCCTCCACGCCGCCCACATGATGGACACCGTCGGCAACAAGGCGGCGCGCCGCGAGATCGCCATGATCAAGGTCGTCGCGCCCCGCATGGCCTGCCGCGTCCTCGACCAGGCGATCCAGGTCCACGGCGCCCTCGGCGTGAGCCCCGACACCTGGCTCGCCGCGGCCTACGCGCACGCCCGCACCCTGCGCCTCGCCGACGGCCCCGACGAGGTCCACCTCGAGGCGCTCGCGAAGCTGGAACTGCGGGGGTCGCGGGAGGCGTAAGCGTCGCGACGGACCCCGGGCTCGGCGGCCCTCAGGCGCGGCGGGCGAAGCTCCAGCCGGCTTCCGCCAGCATCGGCGCCTTGGCCCCGACCTCCAGGGCGTTCCGCGAACTCGCGTTGCCCTGGAGCGCCCGCGCGTACACGCCCTGGCAGATCGAGGCGAGCCGGAAGAGGCCGAAGGCCATGAAGAACTCCCAGTCCGGCACCCCGTCGCGCCCCGTCCTCCGGCAGTATGCCGCGACGTAGTCCTCCTCGGACGGAATCCCCAGCGCCTCGCAGTCCATCTCCCCCAACCCCTTCCACAGCGGCCCCTCGGGCAGGTGGTAGGTCATGCAGTTGTAGGCCAGGTCGGCCAGCGGGTGGCCCAGTGTCGACAACTCCCAGTCCACGATGGCGAGCACCCGCGGCTCCGTCGGGTGCAGGATCATGTTGTCGAGCCGGTAGTCGCCGTGCGCGATCGTCGTCTCCTCCCCGGACGCGTCGGAGGCGGGGACATGCGCCGGGAGCCACTCGACGAGCGCCTCCATGGCCGGGATCGGGTCGGTTCGGGCCGCCTCGTACTGCCGCGTCCAGACGGAGATCTGCCGGGCGACGTAGTCCGACGGCTTGCCGTAGTCCCCCAGACCGACGGCTGCCCAGTCGACCCCATGGAGCCGCGCCAGCGCCTCGTTCATCGCGTCGTAGATTGCCGCCCGCTCGGCGGCAGACTCGACCTCGGGCAGACCCGGGGCCGACGGCACCCGCCCCTCCACGTGCTCCATGACGAAGAACGCCTGCCCGATCACGCCGGGGTCCTCGCACAGGTGGATCATGGCCGGCACGGGCACGCCGGTGTCCGCGAGCGCCTCCATCACGCGGTACTCGCGCTCGATCAGGTGCGCGGAGGGAAGAAGCTCGCCGGGCGGTTTCTTCCTGAGCACGAAGTACCGGCCGCCCGCTTCAAGCCGGTACGTGGGGTTCGACTGCCCACCCTGGTACTGGAGCGCCGTCAAACCGCCCCCGAACTCCCGCAGCCCGCAGGCGCACAGGTAGTCCGCGAGCCGCCGCTCGTTGAAGCCGTGCGTCGCCGTGACAGCTCCCAGCGTGGCCAACCGGTGTCTCCGTTCGGTGGGGACCGTTCAGAAGATGATGCTCACCGCACCGTGCCAGGCGAGGTCCTCCAGATCGAGCACCGCGCGGCGGTACGCGATCCTCAGATCCCCGCCGTTCCTCCTGAGGATGTACTCGACGGCACCGACGTAAGGCGCTCCCTCGCCGCTACGGAAACGATAGACCAGGACGTTTGCGGCGACACGGAGTTCCCCGTCTCCGGTCCCTTCAACTCTCACGTTCGAAACGAACCGGCGCGTCCGCGACCGCGGAGACTCGCGGTGCGAATGGCGGCTGTTCAGCCGTGCCACCCGGGCGCGGAGGCGGACGATGTCGTCATCGATGAAGACCAGATCGCGCGCGGGATCACCTTCCGGCAGATCCGTGGAGGGAACCACGTAGCGGGCGTCGTCCGTAAACAGATCGACCCACTCGTCCAGTCTCCATTCGTCCAGAAGCGCCGCTTCCCTGAACAGGAAGTCCTCCACCAACTCCCGCAGCGCGGACCTGCCGCTGGTGCTCATTCGTTCGCCCGGTCCTGCACGTTGGTCCTGCTCAGGCCCTGCATGTGGGCGTGCCACTGCCGCCAGAATCCCCGCATCTGGAGTTCGTCCGACGTGCCCGGGGAGGGATTCAGCATGCCCCTCGAGATGTCGGACCATTCGGCCTCGGTGGCGCGGAACCCGGCCTGACACGATTCGAGGACCTCCACGTCATCCGGTGTGGCGAAGCCGCCCGGTCCCAGGAACGTCAGGTAACTGTCGAGCCGGGTGGCGAGCGCGGGACCCGACTCCTCCCTGGGCACGAGGTGCCAGGCCGTGACCTCCATTCTGTCCGGCGCCACGGGTTCGATGTACCGGATGCTGATGGCCACGAAGTCCATGATCAGCAGGTTCGGATAGATGAGCAG
>NZ_CANPWG010000003.1 GCF_947581915.1 Candidatus Palauibacter scopulicola | reverse complement strand
AGGTTCTCGGCGCGGTCGAGGTCTACAGGCGGGACGTCGAGACGCCCATGGAGTTCATGCGCACGGGTTCGACCTGCGGTGCGATCGTCGTCTGGACGCCGGACGGCGCGGGCTTCCTGGACTGGACCGGGGAAGTTCCCGATCCCTTCGAATAGCGGCGCGCGGGAAGACCCCGCGTCAGTCCCGCCCGCCGGCGGGCTCGCCGTTGAGGGTCAGCGTCCATTCGAGTTCCATGTCCTTCCGGAGCGAATGGTAGACGGAGCAGTAGCGTTCGAACGAGAGCATGACGGCCCGTCGGGCCTTGGCTTCGTCCACCTTGCCGGAGACGTGGAAGTCGAACTGGAGGCCCTTCACGTAGCGCGGCGCCGTTTCCGCTCTGCGCGCCCGTGCCCGGACCGAGAGCCCGGTGAGTTCCTGGCGCCCCTTCTCGAGGATGACCACCACGTCGATCGCGGCACAGGCGGCGACGGATTCCACCATCAGGGCGACCGGGCTCGGGGCGATCCCCTCGTCCCCGTCGATTCGCGTCTCGTGGTCGGCCCGGTCGGCGCTGAACTTGAGGCCGCCGTCCCATCGGACCTGGATCCCATCCCTGCTCATCTCGATCTCCGTGGCTGGCATAGTGTCACTACACTGGGTCCGGACTTCGGCAACATAGTACAACGCGGCCGGCAACCGGTGGCAAACGGGCTGCCGAACCGCTGAAACCGCCCCGGGATGGCGGGCGTACGGGCTCTTCGGGAGGTGCGACATGTTCGAATTCATCGGGAATTTTCTCTGGCTCGCCATCGCCGGCGCCGCTTCGATCGGCGGCTTCGTGACGATGAAGAGGTTCGTACACAGACGATTGCGCTTCGTGGACGGCGTTCATCGGCGCGGTGTCCCGCTCGTGGCCGGGATCGCAGGCGGCTTCGTCGGATTGCTCGCCGCGGCCCTGCCGCTCGTCACTCCCCTCACGGCCGTTCTGTTCGGGATCGGGGTCGGTACCGGCGTGGCGGCGGGCCGAAGGGAGATCAAGCGCCTCCCGAGCCCTTGACCTTCTCCGCAGACCCGCTGCGCCTCACAACCATCCTCACGGACTTCGTCTCCACGAACTCCGTGAATCCGACCCTCGTGGAGGGGGCGCCCGGCGAGGCGGAGATCGCGGACCTCACGACCCGACACATGCGCGAGGCGGGTCTGGAGGTGGCGCGGTACGAGCCCGAGGCGGGCAGGCCGAGCGTCGTCGGGCGCCTCGCGGGGGCCGGGGGAGGGCCGGCGCTGATGCTGAACGCCCACTACGACACGGTCGGCGTGGAGGGCATGGAGGCGCCGTTCTTGCCGAGCATACGGGACGGACGGCTCTACGGACGGGGCGCCTACGACATGAAGGGGTCGCTGGCCGCCTGCATCGAGGCCGCCCGGCTGCTCCGCGAATCCGAGACGCGCCTGGCCGGCGACATCCTCGTGGCCGCCGTGGCCGACGAGGAATACGCGAGCCTGGGCACCGCGGACCTGCTCGAACGGCGCGCGGGGGGGGAACTGTCCTTCGACGCCGCGATCGTCACCGAGCCCACGTCGCTGGACCTGTGCGTGGCCCATCGGGGATTCACGTGGATCGAGATCACGACGCGCGGGCGCGCCGCGCACGGAAGCCGCTACAGGGACGGCATCGATGCGAACCTGCGCATGGGACGCGTCCTGCACCGGCTGGAGGCGTTCATAGACGAACTCCAGTCGCGGCCGGGGCACCCCCTCCTCGGCCCACCGTCGATGCACGCGGCGCTGCTGGAGGGCGGGAGCGGGATCAGCACCTACTCCCCGCGCTGCACCCTGAGGGTCGAGCGGCGCACCGTACCGCCCGAGACGGGGGAGTCCGTGGAAGAAGAGATCGCGGCGCTGATCGAGGAGTTGCGGGCGGAGGACCCGTCCCTCGAGGTGGACTGGTCGACCTTCTTCCACCGCGAACCCTTCGAGACGACGCCGGACGCGCCGGTCGCGGCCTGCGTGTCGCGCGCCGCCCAGCGGGTGCTCGGCCGGGAGCCGGAGGTCATCGGAGACTCCCCCTGGATGGACTCCGCCCTGACACAGGCCGCGGGCGTCGACAGCGTCGTGATCGGCCCGCACGGGGAAGGAGCGCATGCCGATGTCGAGTGGGTCGACCTCGAATCGTGTGCGAGGCTGGCCGAGATCCTCGCCGGGGCCGCAGCCGACTACTGCGGCTGAAGTGGCACTCCGCGCTCGTCGACTCGGCGTGCGAACAGATCCTCGACGGCAAGCCCCACCCGCAGCTTCCTTTCTATCGCCCCCTGCCAACCCGCCGGACGGGCATCGAACAGGTTGTCCACGCCGGCCACCAGCCGGAGGCTTCGCCCGAGATCTACGGAGGTCTGCAGGTCGATGGCCACGAATCGCTCCTGCGTGCCGATCCTTGCGTCGCTCCCATCGGGACCCGTTCCGATGATCGGCGCGGCGCCCGTGAGGTGTGCCGTGGCATCCAGCCGAAATCCCGAGAGCGCCTCGGCGGTCCACGCGGCCCGGGCGCGCGCCGAGTGTGCGGCGCGCCGGTCCAGAGGGAGTCCGGAGTCGACCGCGTACGCGTCGAGGTGCGCGTAGCCTGCGGCAAACTCAGCCCGATCCAGGACGGCGCGAAGGCTGAACTCGAACCCGCGCGTGATCGCGTCCGCGACGTTCCGGGGGGAAAAGACGAGGAGACCGCTCTCGGCGTTCCCGACGAACCCCGGCTCGATGAGGTTCCGAATCCGGTTCGTGAAGGCGTCGACTTCGATCCGAACGGTCGACGCCGGTTGCCAGTCCACCCCGCCGGAGATGTTCCACGAGCGTTCCGGATCCAGATCCGGGAACCCCTGGAGGACATAGCCGCCCCCCACGTTGACGAAGTTCCAGGCCAGCTCCTTGAAGGAGGGCGCCCGGAAGCCGCGGGCCACCGCCGCCCGCAGACGCACGTGCGTACCGGCACGCCGAGTCACGCCCACGGTCGGCGAGAGGTTGGAGCCCCAGCGATCGTTCCAGGTGAGGCGGGCGCCGCCGCTCACCACGGTCTCCCCGAGGCGCCAGGCGTCCTGGGCGAAGAGCGCGAGCTGCCGGTCGGCCGCCCGCTCCTCGATCAACTTGTCGGGCGACCGGATCGCACGGCTCGCGACCTCGAGACCGACATCGACGGAATGCCCGCCCAAGGCGGCCGAATATCCCGCGGCGCCCTTCGCGAGACGCTCCCACTGGGTGGATTCGCCGTCATCGGCGATGGGAGCATCTCCGCGGGCGCTTCGGAACAGGTGCTCGTATTCCTGAAGAAAGAGGCTTCCGCTCCACGTCCCGGGACCCAACGGCCGGCGCGCCTCCACCCACCCCGAGAACCCCGCGTTGTCGTTGAACCCCGAGAAGGCGCCGCCCACGGGCCAGCGCTGCCGCTCGCGAAGGTAGGTGGCGGTGGCGCGCACGTCCCAGGCGTCCGATGCCTTGAACTGAAGGCGCGACCGGAAGTCCCAGACGCGGGCGAACGCGCTCGGCCCTCCATCGGCGAGTCCCGGGATCCGATCTTCCTGGCGCCAGCCACCCGTGATTCGATACCGGAGACGGCCTCCGCCACTTGCCGTCGCCTCCGCCTCGCGACGTCCGGCGCCGCCCGACACGGCGCGCGCGTCGACCCGGAACCCCGAGGCGGGAAGCTGCGTGATGACGTTTATGACACCGCCCAGCGCATCGGAACCGTACAGGGACGAGAGGGGGCCTTTTACGATCTCCACCCGCTCCACGCCCGCCAGCGACGTGCGGCTCAGGTCGCGGTTCTCGAGCAGCGCGCCCGCGGTCGGCTGACCATCGAGCAGGACGAGGACGCGGGCGCCGCCAACGCCCCGGATCATGAGATTCGAACCGACCGGGGTGGCCGCCGTCACCTGGACACCGGGAAGCTCCGCCAGCAACCGGTCTGCGGAAGCAACGCCGGCCGCGTCGATCTCCTCGGCTTCCACCGTCTCCATCGGTACGGCGACCTGCGAGCGGAGCCGCGGGAGCGAACTCGCCGTGACGACGATTTCGTCGAGCGCGAGCGGGTCGCGTTCAAGCCCGATCCGCCACCCCGCCGCCGCTGTTTCCTCCCGGGCGATGGCGCGAGCCCGGTACCCGAGCGCCGACACCGTGATCGCGCCTCCCGAGCCCCAGCTCGGGTCGGGAACGAAGAAGCCGACAGCGTCCGTCCGCACCGCGGCCCCGCGCGCGGCGGAATCCGCGGTGACGCCCGCGACCGGAGCCGGAATCCACGCCACCTCGGCATCCGGGATCCCCGCTCCCGACTCCAGGTCGTAGACGCGCGCCTGCGACTGAGCCCGCGCCGCGTCCGGCCCGAAAATGCCGACACACCCGATGGCGATGCAGAGCGCCAGCCGGGCGCCGCGCCCGCTCACCGGAGCCGCTGGAACCTCACGGACGGATAACCCGAATCGCCTGTCGCATTGTAGTAGTCGAAGACCTGCACCTTGTAGACCTCAGCGCCCACGCGGACGAGGAAGACATTGTAGGTCGGCCACATTCGATTGTTCTGCCGGATGCTGTACCAGAACGTGCCCTGCGCGTCTCCCACCGTGGCCGGAAATGCGCCGGCGATTGTCGAGAGGAAGCCGGCATAGTCCGGCGCATCGTCAGCCCGGGCCAGCGCCGTGAAGTCGTCCGTTGCGTCGAGCGGGAAGGTTCCCGCGCCGCAGGCTTCGTTCACCCGTATCGTGAACTCGGGCGACGTCGCGACATCCCAGTCACAGCTTGCGGGGTCGCGCACGATCCCGTTCGACAGGCTCAGGTACACGGGGCCGCGAGTGAGATCCAGCGCGACGGTTTCCGGCGCGCCGAGACTGCCGCCCGGGTCGTGACGGCGGAACTGGATGGTCGCGCCCACGGGCCGCTCTCCCTGCATCGCGATGTCCACCATCCGAATCACGCCGTACCCGCGCCCCGAACCCTCGCGCAGCTTCCAGGCCGCACCGGGGTTCGCCACGATCGCGCCCGACTGGCGGTCGAAGCGGAACCACGATGGACCGGTCTCCGGCGCCAGGGCATCCTCGACGAATCCCGCCGCCGGAATGTCGGCCTCAGTGACCGCCGCGAACGCCGCTTCCCCGTCCTGCGGGGTCAGCGCCGTGACCTGATCCGCCGTCAGGTTCGCGTTGTTCCCCAGGCTGACCGCGGACACCGAGCCGGGGCCCGCAACGCCCCCGTTCAACCGGACGGAGAACCTGCGGAAGGCCATGTCCCAGGATGTGGAACTACCGGGGTCCGCCGGGTTCGAGAGCACGCCGCCACCGGCCAAACTCACATAGGCGAGGGAGACGGGCGACGAGGCGTCGATCGAGATCACGCCTTCTTCGAACGTCTCCTCGTCGGGGGCGGCGACTTCCGACTCGCATGCCGCAACGGCCGCGAGCATGAATGGAATCGTCAGCGCGCGGAGCGGAATCCGCGGCGAGACGGCCGGACTGCTGCGCATGCGACTCACCTCCGTGTCGAGAGCTGGCGCGGTTCGGGGTTCGATGGCTGCTCGCGGAGGGGTGAAGGCGCGCGCCCTCCCGCGGCAGTGGTACAAGGTCCGAGGGGTGAATCGAGACCGGTGGCGCAGAAGCGCGCCGTAGCCTTCGTCTCGATCCAGTCGGTGATGAGGGGGTGGGGCAGAAAGCCCTCGGTGCCGGTGTATTCGAGACCTTCCAGTACGTCGGCGTAGGGCCCGAAGCCGGACACGCGGTACGGGATCACGAGGACGTGCCGGTGACGCTCCCCCATTCCCGCCACCAGGGCTCGGATCCGCGCCTCCGCCTCTTCCCTCGCGCTGGCCCAGTCTTCTCTCAGCGTGCCGACGTGGACTTCCGCGTAGCCGCCGCCCCGCAGGGCCCCGGCCGCGTCCTCCATGGAGCGGAGCACCTGTCGGTCCTCTCCTTCATCCCCCATGCCATGCGCGAGCAACAGCACGCCGCTCTCAGCGGGAGTTACACCGGCCGTCGCAGCCCGGTCGACCAGAGTGCGAGCCGCCTGGCCGGATCCTCCCAACCCCCCCATCTCCAGCAGGATCCGGCTGCTGTTCGCGAGCGGATCGAGCTCCGCCCCACTCACCATTCGGTGCCCCACCATGGCGCGCTCGGGCGGGTCGGGACGGAGGCCGAGCAGGTACTCCGTCGGGTGCAGGAACGACGCCCCGGATACAAACAACCTCACGACCGCCACCGTGTTCACGCCCTCGTCGGCGAGCGCGTCGAGGGCGGCCTGCATCGTCTCGGGGTTGGCCATCCCCAGCGCAAGGGACACGGGGACCCTGTCGCGCAGCGGCCGCACTGCGTCCTCGACCCGTCCGTTCCACTCCTCCCCGCCCCCGTGCGCCATGACGAGAATCCCCGGGCGGGGCTCCGATTCGGTCGCAACTTCCGAGCGCTCCGGGCGAGAGGTCGGTTCGGCGGCGGGCCGCGTCCCCCCTGCGGACGCACACCCGCTCAGTGTCCAGATCACTCCCAGGGCGCCGAAGGACGCCCGCAGTCTGTTCGGCATCGGTCCGACCTTGGTAATAATGATAATGAGAATCATTCTCAATTAGGAAGGTCAGATGAAGATGAAGCGCTCGCGGGGGGATGGCAAGACTCAGCGCGGCTGTCGCTAGCCGGGGCCGTCTGTCCGGGCGATGCCGGTCCATTCGAGGCTCTGGTCCCAGAGTTTCCGGGCGAGATCCTCGTCGTAGGCCTGCGCCGTCGCGGCGACCTCGGATTCCACCTTGAAGTACCGCCCGGTCACCTTGTCGCGGGCAGGGTCCTCGACGAGCTGCATCACGGCCCGGCCGCCGACCTCGGGCTTCGCCATCAGGCCCTTCGCCGCATTCAGGAGCAGGCCCAGGGCGCTCCGGTTCTTCCGCCAGATCTGCGTACGCAGGACGCCGGGGTGAACGGCGTTCGCGGTGATCCCGCGGGCACCCCAGCGGCGCTCGGACTCGAAGGTGAAAAGGGCGTTGGCCAGCTTCGTATCGCCGTAGGCCTGGAAGCCGCCCTTCCAGGCGTCGCCGCGGACGATGGCATCGAGTGCGGCGCGGCGCAGGTCCCCGTTCCGGTGTGCTTCGGAGCTCACGTTGACGATCCGGCCGCGCCCGGCCGCGAGCGGTTCGAGAAGCTGATGGGTGAGGAGGAAATGGCCGAGGTGGTTCGTCGCGAACGTCACCTCGAAGCCCTCGGACGAGATCTGGCGCCGATGGAGCCAGACGCCGGCGTTGTTCACGAGGATGTCGATCGCCGGGAGGCGGGCGGCCAGGCGGTCGGCGAGGGCGCGGACGTCGGCCTGGAGCGAGAGGTCGGCGAGTTCGAGGCGGACATCCGCGCCCGCCGCGGCCCCCGCCTGCCGCACGTCGGCAAGCGCCGGCTCCCCCCGCTCGCGGCTGCGGCACACCATGGTCACGTCGGCGCCCGCGCGCGAGAGGAGTTGAGCGGCGGACTTCCCGACGCCCGAGTTGGCGCCGGTGACGACGGCGACCTGCCCCTTCAGGTCGCGCCCCGCCCCATCCACGGCCTCCGTCATCGGACCGGCAGGGCGAACGCCTGCAGCCTGGAATCGACCTGGCCGGCGGCGGAGGTCGCGACGACGACGAACTGGCGCCCGGACCGGGTGCGGTACGTCATCGGGTTGCCGCGCCCCAGCCCTTCGCCCAGGTCCCCCCGCCACAGGGTGGCGCCGTCGCGGACATCCATGGCCTCGATCCACGGCGTTCCACCCGCCAGGAAGACGACTCCGCCCGCCGTCGCCAGCGGCCCCGACGTCGTGCCGTGGCTCTGCGGCGTGCCCCCCATGGGCGGGAGGTCGAGTCCCGCCAGCGCCGGGTGCTCGCGGATCGCGGAGTCGTCCCCGAACGGACGCTGCCACAGGTGGTCTCCCGTGTTGAGGTCGATCGCCGTGATCGTGCCGTAGGGCGGCTTGAGGATCGGAAGCCCGCCGGCCACCGAGAGCGTGCTCGCGAAGTTCGGGAGATAGTCCGCGTCTCCCTCCCCCGGCTCCGCTTCGGCGACGCGGGCCAGGAAGGGATCGTCATACGCCTTCACGAACATGTGGCCGCTCTCGGGATCGATGGCCGCGCCGCCCCACCCCGCCCCGCCGATGAGGCCCGGCATCATGATCGTCCCCTCGACGGAGGGCGGGGTGAAGATCGGCCCGGTCCGGTGGCGGCGGAATACCTCCAGCGCCTCCGCGCGCAGTTCGGGCGTGAAGTCGATGAGATCGTCCTCCGTAATCCCCTGTCGGGAGAACGGCGCGGGCCGCGTCGGGAACGGCTGGGTCGGCCACGGCACCTCGCCGGGGACCGTGCTCTCGGGCACGGCGCGCTCCTCGACCGGCCACACCGGCTCGCCGGTCTCGCGGTCCAGCACGTACGTGAAAGCCGTCTTGCCCACCGCCACGACCGCGTCGATCTCGCGCCCGTCGACCTGGATCGTCACCAAGCCGGGCGGCGCGGGAAGGTCGTAGTCCCACAGCCCGTGGTGAACGGTCTGGAAGTGCCACACGCGCTCGCCCGTCCGCGCGTCCAGGCACACGAGCGATTCGGCGAACAGGTTCTGTCCCCGCCGGTGCCCGCCGTAGAAGTCGTTGTTCGGGGTGGAGACGGGCAGGTAGAGGAGCCCGCGCTCCGGGTCCAGCGAGAACGGCGCCCACACGTTCGCCGAGCCGGTGTAGGACCAGGATTCGTCCTCCCACGTCTCGACCCCGAACTCCCCTTCCTTGGGGATCGTGTGGAAGGTCCAGCGCAGCTCGCCGGTGCGCGCGTCGAATGCCTGCACATCGCCGGGCGGGTTGTGGCGGTAGATCCGGTTGTCCGGGACGCCGCTGCCCACGATGACGATGTCCTCGTACACGACGGCGGGAGATGTGTTGGAGATGTGAAGCCGGTTCGCGTCCCAAGCGAGCCCCTCCGTCAGGTCGACCTCGCCTCCGTCCCCGAAACCGGGAATCGGCTCGCCGGTGGCGGCGTCGAGCGCGATGAGCCGCCAGCGGGAGTTGAGGAAGATCCGGCGCTCGCTCCCGTCGCTCCACTGCGCGATGCCGCGGTGGCAGAAGCGGCAGCCGCGGTGAAGGTTCCCCCACTCCCACGCCTTGGGATCGTAGCTCCAGAACTCCTCTCCCGTCTCCGCGTTCAGCGCGACGACTCGGCTGTAGGGGGTCGAGACCCACATCGTGTCGTTGATGACGATCGGCGTCGCCTCGAAGGCGCCCGGCGCCACGCGTTCGCCCTGGATCGGGCTCGCCGCGTCGGGAATCGGTTCCTCCCCGGTTTCCCAGACCCAGGCCGCCTCGAGTTCCGCGACGTTCGAGCGGTCGATCTCCGTGAGAGAGGAATACTTGAGGCCGCCGGGGTCGCCACCGTACACGGGCCAGTCGTCGCCCGCGTACGCCGTCAGCGGCTCCGAACGTTCGCCGCTATCGATGGCGGCCTCGTCGCCGCGGCAGCCCGAGAGAGCCACCCCGATCCCGAACGCCAGACCGAGCGCGATCCGGCGCGCGCGATCCGGAGTGACGGATCCGCCGTCAGCCCTTGTCATCGACCGCCGCGATCACCTTGACCTCGATCAGCACGCCTGGACTGTAGAGTTCGGTCACCCCCACCGCGGTCCAGGATGGAAGCTCGGGAAGGAACTCGTCCTTGACCTCGATGAAGGTGTCGATGTGGGCGTGCATGTCGAGGTGATAGGTGGTGATGTCGATCACCCGATCGAGGCTCGACCCGGCTTCCTCAAGAACCTGGCCGATGTGGCGGAACGCGTTGCGAAACTGGGTGGCGGGATCGGGATCGCGGTTCACGACACCTGCGAGGAATACGAGATCTCCCACCCGCACCGCATCCGAGTACAGGCCGTGCTCCGGAGGCGGGTCGGGAAAGCGCTTCTGGGCGGCGGCGGGCGCCGCACTCAGCGCCGGAAGCAAGGCGGCCAGGAGCAAGGCAACCGGCAGCGGCGCGGCCGGCGGCAAGGCGACCGGCATGATCCGGGCGGTGCGGCGGGTGGCGAAGGGTAGTCGGGGCATGCGTCCTCCGGAATGTCGTCGGCAAACGGATCTCAGGGGCGGGAATCTGGGGGGCACGCTCGGATGCGGCGAGTCCGCCACCGTCCGCGGCGTTCGGTCGGTCCGGGGTTCAGGTCAGTCCCCCGCGATGAGTCCCGGGTTGTGCCGGCGGGCATAGTCCACGCAAGCCTCCCAGTCCGCTTCGTAGAAGTCTCGGGCGCACCCGAGTTGCGCTTCGGTGAGGAGGGGGTCGGAACCAAGGATCCGCTCCGGCGCGACCCGTCCGAGCGCCACGCCCGCGTGCCAGGCGAGACGGCGAGACCTCACGCGGAGCCACCGGGCGGCGGCGGGCCCGGATTCTTCGCGCCGCTTCACCGGCCAGCGGCGGCCCACCTCGCGCAGGAATCGGTACTGCCGGTCGCGGTAGGAACGGTTCGACGGGCGGAACGAGATCCGAGCCTCGTCATACGACGCGCCCACGTAGTCGGCGATCGTCCGAACGAACCCCCGGGGATCCTCGACGAGTCGGTCGAAGAAGAGGACGAGGGGCCGATGTTCGAAGTGATCCTCGATCACCCGTATGCGCTCGCGGAAGAGTGCCGAGGACCGGGGCCGGGCGCCTTCGTCGCGCTCGAAGTCGATGAAGGCCTCGAACGGGACGTAGCGCAGTTCCTTGATCTCACGGAGATACACCGACCGGAGCCACTCATCGTGGCGGCGCAGGACCAGGATCGGCCGGGCCGCCGGCGCGGCGCGCGCGAACCACTCCACAGCGGGCGTCAACTCGCGGTAGCCGAGCTGCCGGGATACGAGAACGGGAAGGTCTCCGCCCCGCCGCACCACTTTCGCGCTCTGCCGAAACCGGGTACGCGGCACGTAACGCACGCCCCGGAAGTGCGGGAACACCCGTTCCTGCAGCCAGCGCGACGCCGCCCGCCCCGCCCCCACGTGGAAAAAGACCTCCGGCATCGGCTGCACTACCCGGAGCGGCGCGTCTTCAGCGCTGCAGCGTGTGAGCGTTTCATGGTTCGGACCTCGGCGTCGGGTATCGGGGCCATGTGACGCCGGGAGCGATTTCGGCGTCTTCCGGACAGCATCCGGGAACGTAGCCTCGCCACGCCTCCATCGGGACGGGCGATACACCTCGCGGGAGTGACGGACATGCAGCACGGACGAGCGTTGGCGCTGGCCGTTCTGGTCGCGCTGCAACCGGTTGTCGTCCCCCTCGGTGTGGAGGGCCAGTCGATAGACGACTGCGACGGCCGGGCCTCCCTCCGGGTCTCGGTGGTGGACGAATCCGGCTTCATTCCGATCCCCGGAGCCACCGTGGTCCTGCGCTGGACGGACGCGGAGCGGCGACCGGTGCGGGAAAGCGCCGGCACGGACGGACACTTGCTGCTCTGCGCTCCGCGGGACGCGGGGGAAGCCACGCTCTGGGCCGAGTTCGGAGACGCATCCAGCCAGGAAGCCGTCGTGGCCCTCGAAGCGGGGATGCCGCACGACGTGGAGCTTCGGCTCCTGCTCTCGGAGGCCGGCACCGGACGGCTCGTGGGCCTTGTCCGCGATGCCGCTACGGATGAGCCCGTGGCCGCGGCGGCGGTGTCCATCCTCGGCGACGCCGGCGAAGTCTCGAGCAACCGCAGGGGCCGCTTCGTCCTCAGCGGCGTCCCCGTCGGCCGGCGCGAGATCGCCGTGCGCCACATCGGGTATGCGCCCTTCAGCCATCCGGTCGCGGTGGCCCGCGGGCACACGACGGAAATCGAGATCGGTCTCGTCCCGGAACCGGTGGAGCTGGAGCCGCTGGTCGCGACCGTCGTACGGTCTCGCCGACTGGAAACCCAGGGCTTCTATGAGAGAAAATACTGGGGCGAACTGGTCGCAGGCGGCACCTTCTTCACGGCCGAGGACATCGAGCGCCGAAGTCCCCTCCGGATCACGCAGATGGTCGCCGATATCCCGGGCATCCGACTCCGGAACTGCGGCGCGCGGCAGAACAGCTGCAGGCTGTACAACACCCGGATATCGGATATCTCTTCGACCGATGGCTGCCTGATGAACATCTACCTGGACGGCAGCCTCATCGTGCGCAGGGGTCGGATCGGGGGCGGTGACGTACCGAACATCAACGATTTCGTTCTTCCGATCGAGATCGCGGGGGTCGAAGTGTACCTGGGCCCCTCCGAGCTGCCGGCGGAGTTCGCCGGGATGGAATCGCGCTGCGGCGTCGTCGTGATCTGGACGAAGTCTTGAGATCAGCCCTCGCGCAGCGCGTCGAGGAACACCTCGCCGTACTGCTCGAGCTTGGCGGGGCCGATGCCGGGCACGCGCAGCATCTCCTCGGGCGAGCCGGGACGCAGGTCGATCAGGTCCCACAGCACCTGGTCGCTGAACACGATGTACGCGGGGACGCCGCGCGCGTCCGCCAGTTCCTTCCGCAGCGTGCGGAGGCGCTGGAAGGTGGGGTCCGACGGCGACCGGTCGATCTCGGTGGTGGTGGCCCGCCCCGCGGCAACGCGGCCGCCCGCGCGTCCAGCCCGAGGCTTGCGCTTGAGCACGGGGAGCACGTCCACGAGATCCGTCACGCCGATTCCCGTGCACACGTCGCACGACTCGCCGCACGCCTCGAAGTCCTCCCCGAAGTAGGCGAGCAGCCCGCGGTGGCGGCACGCGTCGCGGTCCGCGAGCCGGAAGAGGTCGACGGCCGCCCGACGCTTGGCCTCGCGCACCGTCGGATCGTCGATCTCGGCGAGGAACCGCTCGCGCACCTTCACGTCCGCCCACGAGTAGAAGAGCACGCAGTCGCTGGGCAGGCCGTCCCGCCCGGCGCGTCCGATCTCCTGGTACCACGACTCGATGTCCGACGGCATGTCGCGGTGGATGACGAAGCGCACGTTGGACTTGTCGATCCCCATCCCGAAGGCGATCGTCGCCACGACCACGTCGACCTCATCGCGGGCGAACGCGTCCTGGTGCTCCGCCCGTGCGCCGTCGTCGAGTCCCGCGTGGTACGGGACCGCGTCGACGCCCTCGCGCCGCAGGAACTCCGCCATCTGTTCCACGGACTTTCGCGAGAGACAGTAGACGATCCCGCTCTCCCCCCGGTGCCGGCGGATGAGCCCCAAAATCTCGGCCCGCGTATTCCCCTCCCCCTTCTTCCGGCAGACGACGCGGAGGTTCGAGCGAAAGAAGGAACCCTTGTATCCCTCTGGTTTCCTCATCCCCAACTGTCGAATGATGTCGGCCGCGACCCGGCGGGTGGCGGTGGCGGTGAGCGCGAGGATCGGCAGTCCGTTTTCCCCCGCGCCTCCGTTCCCGGTCGCGCCTCCGTCGCGAATTTCGTCCCGCAGTCCCTGAAGCGCCCGGTAGGACGGGCGAAAGTCGTGTCCCCATTGCGAAATACAGTGCGCCTCGTCGACGACGATCAGGGAGAGCGGCGCGTGACGCAGGCGCGCCCGCATGTGCGGACCCAGCGCTTCCGGAGCCAGGTAGACGAGTTCATAGTCTCCGCGCTCGAACCCCCGCAGCCGGCGCCGGCGCTCGTCCGCCGCGAGCGACGAGTTGATCGCCGTGGCCCGGAACCCGAGGTCGAGGAGGGCGTCGACCTGGTCCTTCATCAGGCTGATGAGGGGCGAGAGGACGACGACCGTCCCCGGCATGAGCCGCGCCGGAATCTGGAAGGTGAGCGACTTCCCCGCCCCGGTGGGCATGACGCCGATGCAGTCGCGTCCCGCCAGCACCGCGTCGATGATGTGCGCCTGCCCGGGCCGGAATTCGTCGTAGCCGAACACGTCGCGGAGGACGGATTCCGGGTGGGGGGCGCGCGGCTCGATCATCGTTCGCAACATACCACGGATATCCGCCCCCGGCTCAACGGAACCTCAACGGCGGAAAACCCTTTTCGTCATGTCAACGTCCTTACAGGTTGAGAGGCTCAGCCTGCGGCTGTCCCTGCCCCTGCCCCGGAGGTGTGCGATGTCGACGCGTTCCCGCCGATCCGGCCCGAACTTCGGACCGTTTCTTCCGCTCGTCGTGTTTGCGGGCGTGCTGCTCGGAGCGTGCGTGGAAGGTGCCGCTCCGCCCGACTACACGGCCGAAGAACTCGCGGCGGCGAAGCAGGAGCTTCGCGACCATGCCCGGCTGCGCACCTTCGAGGCCGGCAAGCTGTTCGGCGAAGAGTGGGTCGCCCGTGCTCCGGACGACGCGGAACTCCGGGGCCTCTACGCCTACCAGCTCGTGGGCTGGCGGCTCTCGAAGGAGGTCCACGAGCAGGCCGACGCGATCCTGGCGGATGACCCCGAGAGTCCCTGGGGCCTATACGCCAAAGCCTACGCACACTACGCGGACAACGAGACGACACCCGCCCTCGAGCTGGCCCGCGAGGCGTGGGAGGCCTCTCCGCGACCCGAGTTCGCCTTCCTCTACCTGCGGGCGTTGAGCCGGGAAGACTTCGATGCGGCGCGGGAGTTCCTCGAAGGGCTCGATGAGGAGACCCGCGGTTGGCCGGAGATGCTGCGCATGCAGGCCGAACTGGAGTCACAGGCCCGCTACATGCTGAGCGACCCGACGTGGGCGGACTCCAGCCGAGCGACGTGGGCCGAGTTTAAGGAACGGTTTCCGGACCACGTACTGGGATACACCAGGTTGGCCAACGAGGCCTATAACGCCCGCCGCATGGATGAGTGGACCTCACTCATGGACGCGGCTCTCGAGCTTGCGCCTGGATCGTCGGAGGTTCGACGACAGCACTGGCGCGGCCTGTGGATGTCGGAACTTCTCCCGCAGGACGAGCGAGGCCCGGCCGTCAGGGCCAGCATGGCGGCGTTCCGTGATGCCGCCCCGGAGACCCTGCACGGGCTTGGAGCCATCGCCGCAATGCACCGGGAGATGGGCGATGAAGAGCGCGCCGCTCAACTCGAGACGCAGATCGTCGAGAGCGATCCGGCCAGCTATCACGCATCGCTCATCTATCTGGGCGAGGTGCGTAGCGCGAACGACAAGCTGAGCGAACTCCGGGAAGAGCACGGCCCGGACTCGCCCGAACATCGCGCCCAGCTCGGCGTCGTACGAGACGCCGTGCACGAATACCTGGAGCGGCCGCTTTACAGCGACACCTACAAGGGAACGGCCTACATCACTCTGTATTTTGCGCTCAGGTCCATGGATCCGCTTCCGGTGGAGGACTTCGCCGACGCGGTGCGGGGACTCGCCGCATACGAAACCATGAATCCTCACATCACGTTCGGGGCGGCCCCGCTCGCCATGATCGATCACACACCCTACGCGCTCGAAGCAGTCGACATCGTACGCGAGGGCGTGCCCGTCATGCTGGAGCGATTGAACGAGTCGCGAGACCGCTTCGACACGGAAGGCGAGTTCGATCAACTGCTCCGCAGCTTCCTCACGGACACGTACGACGTGATCGGGTGGGCCCACTTCAAGGCTGGCCGTGTGGAGGATGGGCGTCACACGCTCGAGCGCGCGCTGGCGATTTCCGAGGACACCCGCGACGTCCGCTACCATCTGGGGCAGGTTTATGAGCACCTGGCCGCGGAGGCGGAGGAAGATGGAGACGCCGAAGCGGTCACGGCCTGGCTGGACCAGGCGGAGGATTCCTACATCGCGGGATTCGGGGCCAGCCGGGGCGCGAACCCCAATCAAGCCGCTCTCGAGGCCCTGTACGAGAGCCGGAACGGGAGCCGAGAGGGGATCGAGGAGTACCTCGCGACGCTGGACGAGCGTGACCGGATCCGGCGGCGCGATCGCATCCTCGAGTCGCGGGTGGAGGCGGCGGGGACGTACGAACCGTTCACGCTCGCGCGGCTGGACGGCGAGATGGTCGACTCGGCCGACCTCGAGGGGAAGATTGCCGTACTCCACTTCTGGGGGACGTGGTGCGGCCCGTGCATCGTGGAGATGCCGGAGTACCAGAAGTTCGACGAGCGCTACCGCGACGACGCCGAAGTGGCGGTGCTCTCGATCAGCAACGACCGCACGAACGACGTGATCGAGGAGTACCTGGCGAAGAACAACTTCGACTTCACCGTGCTCGTAGACGACGACTACGTGACGCGCGCCGGGGTGAGCGCCTGGCCCACCACCTGGTTCGTCGACCGCGAAGGCTACATCCAGTTCGTGAAGATCGGCACGGCCCTGAAGCTCGACGAAGAGTTCGCCTGGCGCGTCGAGGCGCTTCGCGAAACCGACGGCACGCGCTGACCCCGGCGGCGACAGCCCTTTACCAGCGGAAGGCGGTTCGGGCGGCTTCCGCGGCGAGGAGGGTTCGCAGGTGTCGGGCCGTGTCGAGGGGCAGGTAGGGGATGTCCACCTTGTGGGCGGCGGCCCCTGCTCCGGCCGTGTCCACCCGGAGGCTGGCCATGCCCCGCCAGCGGTCGATCGGGGACGCGCGTAGCGCCACGACCTGGATGCGGGTGTAGCGGGCGATGGTCGTGCGGCGCCACAGCCAGCCGCTCCGGAACCAGACCATGTCGTCCTTCAGCGCCCACCCGAGGTGGTCGACGTAACGCCGCGCGTAGAGCACGGCCCAGGCGAGGAAGGCGGCGTGGAAGGCCACGCCCCAGGCTTCGAGCCCGAAGTAGAGCGGCACCGCGGCCAGCGTGGCGAGGAAGCACGTTCCCCTCAACACGCGCCGGAAGGCGAGCGGAGATACTGGCTCCCAATTGACCTCGGGCGCGTCCAGCTCCGGGACCACCTCCCGGAGGAATTCGCGCAGGCGTTCTCGTCTCAGAATCGGCGCGAGTTGGTGCCGGTGCGGATCCGCGTTCCCCTGCGGCCCGGCCTGGCTGCCTCCGGCGGTCTGGACGCCGACCGCGACGCGCCCCACCCAGCGCTGCAGCGGCCCCTCGTGAATCGTCACCGTCTGAACGCGCCGTAGCGGGATCGTGGCGGCGACCTGCGTCAGCATGCCGAACGTGGCGCGCAGCCCCTCCTCGGAGCGCACGACCCGGTAGTCGTGCAGGCGCACGAGCGTCCAGACGATCGAGAGCAGCCGGGCGAAGATCACGAAGGCGACGACCAGCGCCGCTATGGCGAGCACGGTCACGAGAATGCCGGCCGCCACCACGTCGGCAGCCGCGCCCTCGACCGCGGGCCCGATCCGCGACTGCTCCCCGGCGACCCAGTCGGAGGCCCGCTCGAAGAGGCCCGTCTCCCACGCGAGGCCGAAAGCGGCGGCGATCAGCACCATGCCGCGGTTCTGGAGGAGACCGTGGAGCAGGAGTTCGCGCGCCGGAAGGTGCAGCAGTGTGCGGCCCTCCGCGGAATCGGCCGGAGCGGGATCCGCCGCCTCGGCGGGCATACCGGTCGCCGCTGCGTCGAGAGTCGCCGCCGCGTCGGCAGCCGTCCCCGTCGCGGCGTCCGTCACCTCTCCGGCAGCCGCCACCTCCCCGGCGGCCTCCCGCTTTCCCTCGCGGACCCGCTGGCGCAGCGCTTCGAGGGCCGGCAGGGGGAGGACGGTCAGCGTCGCCTCGGGTTCCTGTCCTCCGCCCGTCTGGAGCTTGACCTCCACGACGCCCAGCACGCGGTGGAACACGCCCTGCACGGCGTCGAGGTTCTGGATCCGCGCGTAGGGGACATGCCGCTCCCGTCGAAATAGGAGGCCGCTCCGGATCACGAGTTCCGCCTCCTCGTACCGGTACCGGAACGTCAGGTAGCGCACGACGGCCCCCACGACGAGCGGGATGAGCCCGACCAGGAGGACGAAACGCATCTCCACGACGCCCAGGACGTTGGCCGACGCGCCTCCGATGATCAGGGGGAGGATCGCCCGCCGGAGCTGGCTTCCGAGCGAGAAGCCGATGGAGAGCGGATGGAGGCGGTGCTCGGTGGCCCGCGGCGGCGCCGCCGCCTCAGACGGCATCGTCCCCCGCCGGCGGCAGGAGATGATCCCGGATGCGGAGCGCCGTTTCGTGCTCAAGTCCGTCGAGGGAGACCTTGGCGTGGTCGGTGCCCGCGGTGTAGATGCCCAGCGTCCCGAGGCCATACTTCCGCTCGAGCGGCCCCTGCGACACGTCGGTGTGCTGGACACGGGAACGCGCCACGCTGATCGCCTGCCGCCAGATCACGCCCTTGCGGATCTCGATCCCGTCCGGGTGTACGGCGTAGGAGGCGTAGCGGTGGTGAAGGACGGGCCACCGGTACAGCCACCAGCCGAGCGCGCCGGTGACCGCGGCCCAACCTCCCAGCATCGGGCCCCATACGACCGGAGGGGGTCCAAAGGCCGCCCACAGCACGCCGACCGCGGCGCCGAGCGGGAGCGAGACGCAACCCGTGACGATACCGCCGATCGTGCGTTGCAGCGGGATCACCTTCGGATCGAGCGAACGGCGCACCCCGTCCGCGATGCCGTCTGCGGCCGGGTCCGCCGGGTCCACCGAGCCCGCCGTCTCCGCTGTCTCGGCCGCCGCGGCCGTTTCCGGCGTTTCCGGCGTTTCCGGCGTCTCGATGCTGTGCGTCGACTCGTTCATGTGGACAAGTTACGCTGATCGAAGGGTTTTCGTGTCGGCGCGCGGGGCCGGCGGGAACCGGCCGGCGATCCGATGGGAGGGAACCGTGAGCGCCGCGAAGTCACGCAGCGACGAAGCACTGCTCGCCGAGTGCACGGTCGAGACGTTCCGGGCCGGCGGTCCGGGCGGCCAGCACCAGAACAAGACGGAGTCGGCCGTCCGGCTCACGCACCGTCCCACCGGCATCGTCGTGACCGCGCGCGAGTCCCGCAGCCAGCACCGCAACCGCGCCCGCGCCCTGGACCGGCTCCGCGCCGCCCTCCGGGAGCGGGAGCACACGCGCAGGCCGCGCCGTCCGACGAAGCCTACCCGGGCCTCCCGGGAGGAACGACTGGAAAAGAAACGGCGCCGCTCCCTCACGAAGAGGCAGCGGCGCCGTCCCGAATCCGACGAGTAGCTGCTAGGTCGTCGTCGTGGTCACCCGCCGCGCCGGGCGGTTCCTGTATTCCTCCCACAGGCTATCGTGCTTGTTGTCCAGGTCGGACGGCACGCCCTTGATGAAGACCCACTCGATCCGGGTCGTGATCTCGAGCGGATCTCCGTCGGTCACGATCAGGTTCCCCACCTTCCCCACCTCCAGCGACCCCAGCCGGTCGTCCACGCCGAGCACGCGCGCGGGGCCCAGCGTCACGGCTTCCAGCGCCGCCTCCTTCGAGAGCCCCCACGACACGGAGTTCGCGGCCTCGTAGGGGAGCGTCCGCGCGTCGGACGAGTTGAAGGTCGCGAACGCGATCTCGACCCCCGCGTCGCGCAGCACGCCGGGCAGCGTGTTCGGATCGTCGTACGCGGTGTCCTCGCCCTGCGGCAGCCGCTGCACAGGCCCCAGGATCACGGGGATGTTCTTCTCGGCCAGCGTGCCTGCGATCTCGCGCGCCCCGTTTCCGCCCGCGATGACGAGGTCCAGGTTCCACTTCTCCGCGAACTCGATGGCCGACTCGATCTCGCGCCACCCGTTCGCGCGCACGATGACCTTCATCCCCCGGTCGAGGACGCGCGACAGGTGTTCGAGCTGGATGTTGCGCGGCACGCGGCTCGATCCGGACGCCACCGCCTGCCGGTAGTGCTCCGCGGCGACGAACCACGAATCCATCTCCGCCACCTCCTCGTCAAAGCGCTCCTGCGCCCGCCGGAAGGAACGGCCGCCCGCCGGGGGACCGAAACCGGCGAAGGCGCGGAACCCCGTCGAGAGCGTGGGCCAGCCGAGGACCATGGCCGCGGTCTTCTCGATCTCCATCTCCTCCACCGTCCAGCCGTCGAGGTGGACGAGCGTGGCCTGACCCTGGATGCCCGAACCTCCGCCGCCACCGAAGCGGCCGCCGCCGCCGGGCGCGACCATCGAGTGCGTGATCCCGTTCGCGCGCGCGACCGGGATGTGCTCGCTGGCGGGGTGGATGGCCGTGTGCGCGTTGAGATGCGGGTTCCAGCGCCCCAGCTCGCTCGCGTCGTTCGTCACCGCGACGGCGCCGACCTCCGTGAGCCCGAGCGAGCTGAACGAATCGATCATGCCGGGAAAGACGTGCTTCCCTTCCCCGTCGATGATCTCGGCGTCCGCCGGAATGTCGACGTCCGCTCCGACCGCGATGATGCGGCCATCCCTGATGACGATCGTACCGCCCTCGATCACGCCGTCGGCCACCGTGTGAATCGTGGCCCCCTGCACCGCGAACGTGCCGCCGTCCTGCGCGACGGCCGGGCTCGGCGCGCCGAGCCCGACAATGCCGAGGACCGTCGCGGTCCCCACGATCGACTTCAGCATGGTGCCGATCCTGTCACCTGTGGTGTTCGTGGATCCGTCCATCATCGTCCACCTCCGGGCCACCGGCCCGGTTCGCGCTCGTTATCCGAGTCGTCGTCCTCGTCCGCCTCGCCGAGCATCTCTCTCAACTCCTCCTTCTCCGCCGCGATCTCGGCCCGCATCGCCATGTCGGCGTCGATATCGAACACCACCTCGCCGTCGATATACGTCGTCCGGACCCTGGCGTAGGAGGAGAGCGGATAGTTCTCCCACAGGACGATGTCCGCGTCCTTCCCCGCCTCCAGCGAACCCACGCGGTCGTCGATCATGAGCTGGATCGCCGGATTGATCGTGACGGTGGCGAGGGCCTCGGCCTCGGTCAGGCCGCCCCACTTCATCGTCTTGGCGGCTTCCTGATTGAGGTGCCGTCCCTCTTCCCCGCTGTCGGAGTTGATGGAGACGTTGACGCCGCGTTGCGTCATGATCGCCGCGTTGTGCGGGATCGCCTCGTAGGCCTCCATCTTGTAGGCCCACCAGTCCGAGAACGTGGAGGCGTGGGCCCCGTGCTCCGCCATCTCGTCGGCCACGCGGTAGCCTTCCAGGACATGCTGGAAGACGTGGATGCGGAAGCCGAACTCCTCGGCCACCCGCATGAGCTGCAGGATCTCGTCCGCGCGGTAGCTGTGCGCGTGCACGTAGCGCGTGCCTTCGAGCACTTCAACCAGCGGATCCATGGTCAGGTTGCGGCGTGGCGGGATCGCATCGCGGTCGCCGTCGGCCACGCGCGCCCGGTAGGTGTCCCACTCGGCCTTGTACTCGCTGGCCTCGATGAAGGCCTGCCGAACCACGTCCATCACCCCCATGCGGGAGGCGGGATAGCGCGCCTCCTGGCCGGGTAGGTTGGGGCTCCCGGCCCGCTTCGGGTTCTCGCCGAGCGCGAACTTGATGGTGGGCGGGGCGCCCTGGAAGAGGAGACCCTGCGCGTCCGCGCCCCAGCGATGCTTGATGACGGCGTTGTTGCCGCCGATCGGGTTCGCGCTCCCGTGCATGACGTGCGACGTCGTCGTGCCGCCCGCCGCCTCGCGGTAGAGCGCGATGTCCGTCGGGTCGATCACGTCGTGGATCGACACCATGGAGGAGACGGAGACCGCCCCCTCGTTGATCGCGTCGGCCGCGATATGGGAATGGGCGTCGACGATGCCGGGCGTGATGAACTTGCCCGTCCCGTCGATGACCACCGCGTCGGAGGGCGCCTCCACCTCGGCGGCCGGCCCGACGGCGACGATGCGCCCGTTCTCGAACAGGACGGCGCCGTCCTCGATCCGCCCGGCGTCCGCCGCGGTGAGAATCGTCGCGCCCGTGATGAGGATCGGCTGCTCCTGCGCGGCCGCCCCGCCCGGGACCGCGAGCGCGACGGCGTACGCCAGGCCGAGCGCCAGGCATCCGGCTCCGACTCGCCCGGCAGCCCGTGTCATCGGATGTCTCATCGGACACCTCCTCCGGGCCTCGTGCCCGTGAAGTCCATGTTGCGCATGCCACCGAAGGAAGCGTTCCCCTCGATCGAATCGCCCTCGACCGTGCCGGTGTAGACGATCTCCACGTCCATGCCCGGCCCCATCGTGGCGGAGACCGTGATGCTGAACTCGCTGCCGCTCACCCAGCCGTCGGTGATCTGCTGCTCGCCCCGCTCGCCCTGGATGACGCCTGAAATCGTGCCGTCCTCCGAAACCTCGAGTTCGGCCGTCGCCTCCTGCGAGTCGTTGTTCAGGGAGAGGAGCCAGGTGCCGTTCATGTCGACCGCCGGGGGCTCCGTCGGCCGGGGCTCCGGCGCTTCCTCCTCGAACCTGTGGCCGTCGACGAACACCATCCGGATGTCGGTGTCCTCTTCGAACAGCGGGCCGTCGGTCACGACGAGGTTCGCGATCTTGCCGGCCTCGACGGAGCCGAGCATCGCGTCCACGCCGTAGATGCGGGCGGGCGCGACGGTGAGCGCCTCCAGCGCCGCCTCCTCGGAGAGCCCGTTCTCGATCGCCGTCCGCACCTTTTCCATCATCGCGCGGGGGCTCCCGGCCGAACCGCTGTAGAAGGCCCATTCGACGCCCGCCTCCTCGAGCCGGGCCGGCGTCGTCGGCGCATAGGCGCGGCGCTTCAGCGACGAGAGCGACTCCTCGGCTTCCGGATCCGCATCGCGGTTCCGCTCGGGCCAGTCGGCGTTCACGAGCACCTGGACCCCGGCCGACGCGATCTCGTCGGCGAGTCCGTACGCCTCGTGCGCGCCCTGGAGGACCGGCCGCGCGCCCGTGTCGCGCCCGAGCTTGATCGCGCGCCGGATCTGCCGCACCTCGTTCGCCGGCATCACGGTCGGCCATCCTGCGGCGATCGCGTCCTGGATCGGACCGAGCGCCCGGTCGTAGGTGGGCCGCGGCTGGCCGCTCGGGTTGGCCGTGTAGCGCGCCTCGTACTGCTGGCTGTGATCTGCGTCCAGGTACAGTTGCCGGATGTAGGCGATGACGCCCATGAGCGAACCCGGGAAGCTCCGGAATCCGCCGGCTCCGCTCATCGTCACGCGGAGGGCGGCGGGCGCCTTCACGACCATCTCCTGCTCGTCGCCCGCGAGGTTCACCACGACGGCCTGCCCCGTCACGATCCCGTCATCGGGCGCCACGAGCGCGTTCGTGAACCCGCCGCTACGCCACGTCTCGATCTCGTCGGAGTCGGGATCGAGCATGTCGGCCGCGTTGACCCAGGAGTTCGTCGCCGGACGGTCCTCGGGCCCCACGGTGCGGGGCTGGTTCGCCTGCTCGACAAACGCGGCGAAGGGGTTGCCTCCCCCGCCGCCCGGATTCCCCACCTGCGAGGCCATCCCGATCCGGGACAGCCCGTCGAACAGGCCGGGGTAGACGGTCAGGCCCGAGACGTCGATCAGCCAGGCGTCGCCCGGGACCTCGACATCGGCTCCGACCGCCTCGATGAGGCCGTTGGCGATGACGACGGTGCCGTTCTCGATGACGGCGCCCGTGCCGGTCACGATGCGCGCGTTCTGGAGGGCGAAGAACGGGGGAGGCACCGGGGCCTGGCTCGGCATGTACTGCGCGTCGGCGGGCGCCGGAGCGGCAAGGCCCGACAGCGACGCGAGGAGCAGCCCCGGAACGACCCCGCCCGCCAGCCGGCGCGCGAGTGCGGTGCGGTTCATGAGAGATACATCCTTCCCCGAAGGTCCATCACGGGTCCATCGCAGGTGAAACAAACCCCTGCACATCCCTTCACAACACGCCTGAGTAAATCTCCGTTCAGTCCCCCACCCGGTCAACGCCCGCGCGGCGGCGGCGGACGCGATCCGACAACCCGGATCCGTCCGGGTTCGGTGTGCATCCGTTTGGATGGAGGCGACGCGCGCGTTACGGTGGGGACATGGAACACTCTCCGCTCCCGCAGGAAGGGCTCGCGGTCGTGGTGAAGCGCGACTGCCCCACGTGTCGGCTGGTCGAACCGGTGCTTGAGCGGCTCGCCGACGGTCCCGGCGGTCTCGTGGTTCTCAGCCAGGACGACCCGGACTTTCCCGCGGCGCTTTCCGGCGGGGTCGACGACACGGAACTCGAACAATCCTTCCACCTCGGGATCGAGACCGTCCCCACCCTCGTGCGCTTCGAGGACGGGAAGGAGGCGGGCCGCGCGGTGGGCTGGAACCGGGCGGAGTGGCGCGATCTGACGTCGATTCCGGACCTGGGTGCGGAACTGCCCGAGTTCCAGCCGGGCTGCGGTTCGCGGTCCGTCGAACCCGGCGCGGCGGAGCGGCTGCGCGCGCGCTTCGGGGAAACCGGCCTCGAAGCGCGGCAGGTGGCGCTGGAACCGCATGCGGACGCCCTCGAAGCGTGCTTCGAGCGCGGGTGGACGGACGGGCTGCCCGTCGTCCCGCCAACTCCGGAGCGGATCCTGCGCATGCTCGCGGGCACGCCCCGGGCTCCGGACGAGATCCTGGGCACCGTGCCGCCGGACTACGGGGAGTGCACGGTGGAGAAGGTCGCGATCAACGCCGTGCTCGCGGGCTGCAAGCCGGAATACATGCCCGTCGTGCTCGCGGCGCTCGAGGCGGCGCTCGACCCCGACTTCACGCTGCACGGGATCCTGTGCAGCACGTGCTTCACCGCGCCCCTCGTCATCGTCAACGGCGCGATCGCCCGCCGCATCGGGATGAATTCGGGGCTGAACGTCCTTGGCCAGGGAAACCGCGCCAACGCGACCATCGGACGTGCCCTCAACCTCATCGTGCGCAACGTCGGCGGCGGCCGGCCCGGCGAGATCGACCGCTCCACCTTCGGGGCCCCCAGCAAGTACACGTTCTGTTTCGCGGAGGATGAGTCGGACGAGGAGTGGGAACCGCTCTCGGTGTCGCGCGGCGTCCCGGCCGGGGTGAGCGCGGTCACACTCTTCCAGGGGGAGGGTGTGCAGGGGATCATGGACCAGCGCTCGCGCACGCCGGAGGAACTGACCGCGTCGCTGGCGGCGTGCCTGCTGGCCGTGTGCCATCCGAAGATCTGCGAGTGGGCACATGCGGTGCTGCTCCTCTCGCCCGAGCACTACGCCATCTACCGGGAGGCGGGCTGGGGCCGGGCGCGGATCACCGAGGCGCTGCTCGAGGCGACGACGCGACCGCTGAGCGAGGTGACGCGCGGCGCGGGGGGCCTGGCCGAGGGGGTGCCGGACTCGGAGACGCGCCGCCACGTGCCCAAGTTCCCGCCCGGGGGACTGCTCCTTGCCCGGGCCGGCGGCGCGGCCGGACTGTACTCCGCCATCCTGGCCGGCTGGCCCGGCGGCCGCGCCTGGCAGCACTCACACCCCATCACGAGAGAGATCGAGACATGACCGCTCTGACCGCAGCGAATCCGGCGACGCCGGCCTCCGTCCTCCACGACCCGACCTCCGAACTCGCCCCGGAGATGCGCCCGCGGCGGGCACCTCCCCCGTCGCTCGAAGGACGCGTGGTGGCGCTGCAGGGGATCGGCAAGCTCCGCAGCGACGAGTTCCTCGACCACGTGAAGACGCGGCTCGATGCGCGCGGCATCGCGACGATCCGCACGGACAAGCCGACCAACGCGCGCCGGGCCCCGACCGAATTGCTCCAGAGGATCGCCACGGAGGCCGATGTCGTGGTGCAGGCATTGGCCGATTGAGGGTCCTGCACGTCGTGCGGTCTGCACGATCTCAGAGACCTCGATGAACGCGGGATCCCCGGCTGCTTCGTCGTCACGACCGAGTTCGAGGAGGCGGCGCACAGCCAGTCGCGCACGCTCGGCTTCGAGCCCGGCATCGTCTGGGTCCCGCACCCCATCCAGAACCGCACCGCCGCCGAACTCGAGGCGCTGGCGGACGAGGCGATCGACCCGATCCTCGCCATGATCACGGCGTCGGACTGACGCGTCGGGCCGCCGGGCGCGGCGGGCGCCGGACTTGCTCGCGGCGCCGAAAACGGCCCAATTGACAGCTGCCGGATCGGTATCGAACCAGCCAGGAGGCCGCATGCCCACCCGCCGACGATTCCTCGCCCGCCTCGGGGGCTCCGCCGCTGCCGCCGGAGCCATGACCGTCGTTCCCACGAAGTGGAGCACCGCGGTCGCGGCGGCCCGCGACCTGTCCCGCACGCCCGGCTCCGCCGAGGAGATCGCGCGCGACGAGGAGTTCTGGATCGAGATCCAGAAGGCGTTCACCACCGACCGCTCTCTCGTCAACCTCAATAACGGGGGCGTGAGTCCGACGCCCGCCCACGTGCTCGAGGCGATGAAGCGGGACCTCGACTTCGCGAACCAGATCCCGGTCTACAACGGGTGGCAGATCCTGGAGCCGCAGCGGGAGGGCGTCCGGGCCCGGCTCGCCCGGCAGTGGGACGTGGACCCGGAGGAGGTCGCGATCACGCGCAACGCGTCCGAGGGCCTCCAGATCCTCCAGAACGGGTACGACCTCGAGCGCGGCGACGAAGTCGTGACGACGACCCAGGACTACGGGCGCATGATCACGACCTTCCAGCAGCGCGAGCGCCGCGAGGGAATCGTGATGAAGCAGTTCAAGATCCCCATCCCGGCCGAGGATCCGGCCGAAATCGTGCGACTGTTCGAGGAGCAGATCACCGACCGCACGCGGCTCATCCTCATGTGCCACATGATCAACATCACCGGACAGATCCTGCCCGTGCGCGAGGTCGTGGAGATGGCGCGCGGCTACGGCATCCCGGTCCTCGTCGACGGCGCCCATTCACTTGCACACCATGATTTTACCCTCTCCGATCTGAACTGCGACAACTACGCCGTCAGCCTGCACAAGTGGCTGCACGCCCCGGTCGGGACCGGCCTCCTCTACGTGAGGCGGGAGAAGATCCCCGAGATCTGGCCGCTGCAGGCCGCGGCTGAGAGCCGAGACGACGACATCCGGAAGTTCGAGGCGATCGGCACGCACCCCGAGGCCAACTTCCTCGCCATCGGCGAAGCGCTCACCTTTCACCAGCTCGTCGGCGGCGAGCGCAAGGAGGCGCGCCTCGTACACCTGCGGAACTACTGGGCCGAGCAGCTCCTCGAGCACGACCGCGTGCGGCTCAACACGAGCCTCAAGCCGGGCTTCGCGTGCGGGATCGCCAACGTCCAGGTCGAGGGCATCGACACGAGCGCGCTCCGCAACTGGCTGTGGAACCGGCACCGGATCTTCACGGTCGGCATCAACCACGCCGAGTTCACGGGGCTCCGCATCTCGCCGTCCACCTACACGACGCTCGAGGAACTCGACCGCTTCGTGGACGCGATGACCCGCGCGGTGAAGCACGGCATCCCGGCCTGACGCGCGGACGGATCGGGTAGGCGTCGCCGCGGTCCGCCTCATCCGGCGACGAACATGGGACGTCGGCGGCGGATCCTCCGTCACCGCTGAGCGTTCCCGCGGGAACGTGCCGGTTTCCGATAACCGCGGTTTTTTCGCGTTTGGGGCCTTCTAAGTTACAATAATTCGCGTTTTCGTGGTTGTCGGGCCCCTAATCTGCGGATGGTTCCATGAACCGGGTGTTGCACGAACTGCCCGAAGCTTTCGTGTCCCATACGGCCATCAGCCGGGAGGTATCCCGGGCCGTGAGCGCGGGGAGACTCCGGAAGCTGGCGTCGCGCCTTTATACGAAGAACTTCGAGGACTCTCCCGAGGAGATCGTTCGGCGCAATCTCTGGGCGATCGTCGCCGGATATTTTCCAGGGGCCCTGGTCGTGGACCGTACCGCCTTTGAGACCGTTCCCGCTCCCGATGGAACCGTTTGCCTCGTCAGCGAGCGCGGGAGGACGACCGAACTGCCCGGCATCGTGCTGCGCCCGCGTCGTGGACCCGGGCCGATCTCATCAGACATGCCCTTCCTCGACGGCCTGTACCTCAGCTCGCAAGCCAGGGCCTTTCTGGAGAACATGCGCCCATCGCGGGCCCGGAGCGGTCGCGTGCCGCGCACGCTCACACAAGCCCAGGTCGAAGAGCGTCTCGATCGTCTCATTCGCGTCTCGGGCGAAGCAGCCATCAACCGGCTGCGCGACGAAGCCCGGGCGATCGCCACCGAACTCGACCTGGAGCGGGAGGCCGCACACCTCGACACGCTCATCGGCACGCTGCTCGGCACGCGCGAGAGCCGGCTCGATTCGCATGTGGCACGGGGTCGCAGCCGCGGGCGTGCCTACGACCCGGATCGGATGGAGTTGTTCCACACCCTGCACCAGGCACTTCGCGACCACCCTCCCCGCGACAGACCGGAGGTGCGGCGCGACTCACCGGGGCCGACGACGCTGGCATTCTTTGAGGCGTACTTCTCCAACTTCGTCGAGGGAACTGAGTTCCTCGTGAGCGAAGCCGTCGAAATCGTGTTTGAGGGCAGGATTCCGCCGCAACGGCCGGCGGACGCACACGACGTGATCGGGACTTGGCGTATCGTTTCCGACAGGGCGGAGATGCGCCGGACGCCGGAGGATCCGGAAGCCTTCGTGAGCCTTCTCCAGGGACGCCACCGGCGGATCATGAGCGAGCGGCCCGAGACGGGACCCGGCGAGTTCAAGGTGGCCGGCAACCGTGCCGGACAGACCGTATTCGTTGCCCCCGACCTCGTACCCGGCACGCTGGAACAGGGCTTCGCCCTCTACCGGAGCCTGGAATCGCCGTTCGATCGCGCCGTCTACATGATGTTCCTGGTCAGCGAAGTACATCCCTTCGCCGACGGCAACGGGCGTGTCGCGCGCGTGATGATGAACGCGGAACTCGTCGCCGGAGGAGCGGAGCGGGTCGTCATCCCGACCGCCTTTCGTGACGACTACCTCGCCGCGCTGAGGGCGTTGTCGCGAACGCGGCGTCCGGAGCCGCTCATCCAGGCGCTCGACTACGCGCAGCGCTGGACGATCGCGGTCGAATGGACTTCGATTCCCGAGACGCAGCAGCAACTCGACGCGTGCCACGCCTTCCTGGATCCTGCGGAAGCGGAGGCCGAAGGCAAGCGGCTGCGCATGCCGCGCTGACCCCGGGCGGACTGGCCGTCCGTTCAGGTTGGCGCATATGATCTTGCGCGCTGCAAACCCCAAGGGCGTTTTTCGACACTGATTTCGTCCCCGCTCGAAGCCACCAGACCTGTAGACCGGAGGGGAGACCCGATGACCGAAACCTTTGACATGGCCTTGATTCAGCGCGGGGCCCGGCTACGCCGTTCGCCCTACTTCGAGGCCACGCTCCGGGACGGGTGCCGGAGCTATACGGTCTACAACCACATGTTTCTGCCGACGCGCTACGACGACCTGCACGCGGAGTACGAGAAGCTCCTGAACGGCGTCACGGTGTGGGACGTGAGCGTCGAGCGGCAGGTGGAGATCACGGGGCCGGACGCCTTCGAGTTCACGAACCTGCTCACGCCCCGGGACCTGTCGAAGTGTGCCGTCGGGCAGGGCAAGTACGTCCTCATCGGCGCCGCCGACGGGGGCATCGTGAACGACCCGGTGCTGCTGCGCCTCGCCGAGAATCACTTCTGGCTCGCGCTGGCCGACAGCGACGTGCTGCTGTACGCGAAGGGGATCGCGCTCAACGCCGGCCTCGACGTCGAGATCCGCGAGCCGGACGTCTCGCCCATGCAGGTGCAGGGCCCGAAGTCGAAGGAAGTCGTGCGCCGGCTGTTCGGGGACGACGTCGTCAAGCTCCCCTACTACTGGTTCCTGGAGACGGACCTGGACGGCATCCCCGTGGTCGTGACCCGGACGGGGTGGAGCGGCGAGGTCGGCTACGAAATCTACCTGAGGGACGGAAGCCGGGGCGTCGAACTGTGGGACCGCGTGCTGGAAGCGGGCCGCGACCTGGGCATCTCCCCCACCGGCCCGTCGGACATCCGCCGCATCGAAGCCGGCATCCTCAACTACGGCATCGACATGACGCTGGACACGAACCCGTACGAAGTCGGGCTCGGCTGGCAGGTCGATTTCGACCAGGAGGGCGACTTCATCGGCCGCGAGGCGCTGGTCCGGATCGCCGAGGAGGGGCCCCGGAGGCTGCTCGCCGGCATCGAAATCTCGGGCGCGCCGCTCGACCTGAACATGGACCGCTGGCCCGTGCGCGGCGGCGGCGCGAACGGGGACGGCGGCGCGATCGGATTCGTCACGTCCGCCGTGTATTCGCCGCGGCTCGGGAAGAACATCGGCTACGCCCTCGTCCCGACCGCGGTCGGAGAGCTGGGCACGCGCCTGGCCGTGACGACGCCGGACGGAGAGAGGGACGCCGTCGTGGTGCCCCGACCCTTCGTGGATCCGGGCAAGGAGATCCCCAAGTCCTAGCGAAAACGCTCCAGACGAGGTTGACCGGATGACCTTCACGCTCAGCCGGCCGCTACCGGCTGTGTGCCGCGGCCTCGCGGCAGTGCCACTACTCTCGGCGGCGGCGTGCGGGAGCAACGTCGAAGAGGTCTCGGAGGTCGTGCTCGCACGACACGTCCACACGGACCTCTACGACGCTTACCCGGGCATTCCCTCGCCCGCCGGTGATCAAGTCGTATTCGCCGACTATGCCGCGGACAAGAGATCGCTGACGGTCTACGACGTGGCGACCGGGGTCGGCCGCGTGGTGACGGCGACACAGGGGGGACGGACGCGGGTGACGTGGTCGCCGGATGGTTCCCGCATCGTTTACGTCGACCGCCAGTCCGACCGTCATGGAGTTTGGACCCTGGACCCCTCCTCCGGCCGGGAGTCGCGCATCGTGGATCCCGGAGACACCCGCATCGACTATCCGCGATTGCTGCCCGATGGGACGGTGACGGCGCTTCGATACGCCGGCGCCGATACGGCGTGGGTCGCGTACGCACCGGGAGCCGGTCGGGCGATATCCGTAATCGTCGACGGCGCCGGCGGATGGGTTGCGCCCGTGCGATCGCCCGACGGGCGCGCAGTCGCATACCTCCGTTCCGCGGGCGGACGCGCGGCCCTCGCCGTGACGGAGCTCGCGACGGGTGAGACGCGCACGCTCGCCGCCGACCTCCGTCTCGGATGGGACCGCCGCGTGGAGTGGTCCTCCACGGGCAGAGCGCTCCATCTGGCGGCAGCGGGCACCCGGGATTCCCTCTTTGTCGCCTGGCGCGTGCCGCTGGACGGAAGTCCGACCGAACGGCTGGAGCGCAGCCGTGACGTGCTCGCGGTCACGCCGCTCGCCGACGGGCGCGTCGCGCTCAGTGAGTACCATACGCGCACCGCGGTGGGCCTCGTGCCAGCGACCGGAGGGGAACCCACCGATGTGACAACGGCGGGTGCCACGAGCGCCTTTCTGCCTTCTTGGCACCCCGGCGGGAGGGCGCTGGGATTCATCACTTTCTCCTGGCGGCGCGTCCGCATGCCGATCGATTTCGACCTGGGCACCCTTGACCTCGATGCGGAGGGCCTCCCGGCCGGCGCGCCCCGAACGCTCCTCTCGGAGGAGGGTGAAGACTACGGAGCCGCCTGGTCGCCCGACGACCGGTGGCTCGCCTTCCACTCACACGTGGAGCAGAGCGACGACATATGGCTCGTCCCGGTCGGCGGGAGCGAGCGACTCACACGACTTACACACTTCGGACCGGGCGCGGACACGGGCGAGCCGGATTGGAGCCCGGACGGGCGGACGCTCGCTTTCAGCAGTCACGGCCCCCCGCTCGAAGGGAACCCGGGGTCGGTGTACTCGGTCGCCGTCGATCCCGCCACGGGACGCGCGGCCGCCGACCCCGTCCGAGTCCCGCTCGACGGGTTCCAGGGGTACGCCATGGGAGCCCGGTTCTCTCCGGACGGGGAGCGGCTGGCCTTCTACGGACGCTCGCTCGAGGACGGACGCGTCACTGTCTACACGGTGCCGGCCGCGGGAGGAGCGCCCACCGCCGTGGTCTCATTCGTCAATGGCGAACCGTACAGCGCGCCCGAGTGGGGCGCCGATGGCAGGTCGCTCTTCTACTCGCGCAACGACGGGGTCGGGGCCTTCCAGGTGTGGTGGGTGGACATCGCCACCGGCGCGACAGAACCCGTGACGACCGGCGCGCTCGGCGCACTCCAGCCGAGCTTGAGCCCTGACGGACGCACGCTCGCAGTTACGATGCGTGACGCCGCGATCGAGGTCGTCGCGCTCGCTACCGGGAGCGCAAACGCCAACTAGCAGTCAGCCGTCAGGGCCTCATTCCCAGGACGGAGGGGATCGCGCGCCCGAACCATCGTCCGATCGTGCTCACCGGTACCGACACGCCCAGGACTCTGGCATTCTGCGGCGGCAGCGTGCCCGGCACCTCGCCGGCGTCGCCTCCGCCGACCCCCGCCGCGGCGGCAGCCAGGGCCGCCGTTCCCGCCAGGATCCCGGCCCCGAGCAGGACGCTCTTCGTCGTGGAGAATTCACGCACTTCGATGCTTGTGACACCGTCCCGGGCCACCCGCAGAGTGTCGTACTGCACGACATCCTGGAACAGGCCGAGGGTATGCCGCGTGCTTGCTTCGAACTCGATCGTATCTCCCACGCTGATGACCGTTCCCTCTACGGCGACCGTCCCGGGAGGCGAGTTGGGATCGACGATCGCGGACTGGATCGGTACGCGCAGCCGGGCCACCGCGCCCACGGGCGCGTCCTCTACGAGCCGGTAGGAGTAGCACCCCGGAACCGCGAGCACGACCCCCAGACAGGCGACGAGCCAGGGCCGCCGTGCTCCGCGTGCTCCACCGGTCGGCGAAGAATCAGAACTCAACATCGAGGTCTCGTGTCAGGAGTTGGTTGAACGAGTAGACGAAGTGCCAAGGTTCGTCGGGGAAAATCCCGCCGGTTTCGTTGAGAAGGCCGCGGTCGTCCACGTTCACGATGACCTGGACCGCAAGCGTATCCCCTTCCAGCGACTCCGCCTGGACGAACCACCGCCGGTCGATGGAGATATCCATCGTTCTCTGGAAGGGGATCTCGTGAATGACCGTGTCCGACCGGACGACCTGCACCCGCGTCACTCCGAACTCGTTGCTGCCGGCCACGAACTGCGTGGAGTAGATCGCCCTCACCCGGTCGCCCGCCTCGCCCCGCATCTCGAAATAGATGTTCTCGGGCGTCGGGTCATCGAAAATCTCCGAGCACCCGCCAAGGGCGATCGCCGCCAGCAGGAGCGGCAGTCCCACAAAGGGGGTGGCAGAGGCGGCGGGTGCAACCCGCCGCCTCCCCCCTGACATCAACCTCCGCAACCCAGTCCGTTCAGGTGGCAGTTCGCCCGCAGTTCGATGATCGAAATCGGGAGCATCGTGCCCGGAGCGTTGGACGCGGCGGCCGCGCCCTGCCACTTGGGATCCGTGAGACCCCACCTGTACATGTCCGCCAGACGGAGGCCCTGCAACAGCACGTTCACCCGTCGCGTGTGCTGGAGCATCTCCATCTCGGAGATCTGGCCGGAGTACGGCGTCAGGCCGTCCAGCGCGCGGATGTTGTTGATGTGCATGGCGAAGCCGTTGGAATCCCCGCCCGCCAACGCGTTCTCGGCCAGAATCAGGTGCATCATCCGGGCGGAGGCGAGCGTCAAGGGCGGATAGATCCCGCCCTTGTCGAGATAGCTGCCGCCCTTCCACTGATTCAGCCACTTGATGACGGCCGGATCATCGACGTTGTCGATGGGATCCTGGAGCGCGATGCCGTTGATGTCGTTCTGGTCGTCGACCGTGGCGATCGAGAGGTCGATCTGGTTCTCCTTGCGGTCGTTGACCCAGGACGCCATCGAGTTGGACCTGCTGGCACTCGAAAACGTCAAGTTGTACGTCCAGTCCGACTGGACGCTCGCCAGTACCGCGCTGGCGTCCATGCCGGCCTCGGCCGAGGAGGCCAGGCCGTTCCCGGATGGCGACGGGTTGATCACGTCCCATATCGCGCGGGACTGCCTGGCGCGGGCGCGGAGAGCCCTGGCCTGCGTCGCCATGTCGGTCGCCCCCACCTCGTTGAAGCCGGCGATGGCCGAGGAGAACTTGTCGATCGCGCCGTCCAAGACCTGGTACATGTTGGCCGGTCCGATCGGAGGCCCGCTCTCGGTCTTGTCCGAGAACGCGAAGTCCTCCTGGATCTCCCCGATCACCATGTAGATGAGGCCGGAGTACAGGTAGGCGCGCGCCAGATCGGTCTTGATCTGGGTGGATGGGTTGTTGCCGTGGTGCTCCTGGACGATTTCGATGGCTTCGTCGCTCATCCACCGGGCCTGTCCCATGGCCGGGAACGGGCCATCGATGAACTCGTTCAGCGGATCATCCACGAATCCGAGATCGAGCGAGAGCCAGGCATCCCTGGAGCCGATCCAGCGCATCTCGTCGGACGCCACCAGGTACGGCTGCCAGGACTGCGATATGGAAGACGCCACGAGCGTGAGCGTTCCGTTCACGACGGCCGCGGCGGCGGCCTCCTGGCGGATGTCCTCCTCGACCAGATCGTTGGGGTTGTTGACGTCCAGCAGGTCGCCGCACCCAAGCGTGAAAGCGGCCAGAAGAGGCGTGGCCAACCAGGCCTTCATGTTTCGATTCCTCATGGTATGGTTCTCCCGCTTGGATCTAGAAAGTGACGCGCACGGACATCGTGAAGCGCCGTGGCACCGGGATGCCCCAGCCTTCCGTCGAATTCAGGAAGTTGCAGTTGAGGCCTCCGTTGCAGCGCCCGAGGACGTTGCCCTCCGGGTCCATGCCGGGATAGTCGCCCAGCATGAAGAGCAGCAGGTTGCGTACGCCCATGTTCACCGTAGCGGCCGAGAAGCCCCAGCGCTGGACGAACGTGGCCGGCACACGGTAGCTGAGCGACAGCTCCCGCCACTGGATCCAGTCGGCATCGTAGATCCCGTTCATGCCGCTCATCGGGGAGAGACCCTCGACTTCGTGGGCCCAGGCGACCGCCGCATCGAGCCGCTCGTCCGCCGACGAACCGGGGTTCAGCATCGTGGCGTACAGTTCGGCCGAGCGCGGCGTGTTGCGCCCGATGAAGTTGTTGGCGCGCCGGAACATGCCCGACAGATCCTGCACCTGGTGGCCGAACTTGTACTCCATGAGCGTCGTCAGCTGGAAGTTGCCCAGGAACGCGAGGTCGAAGCCGAAGGAGCCCGCGTAGTCCGGAGTGGGATCGCCGAGGTGCGTGTCAAGCAATCCGGCCCCGCAGTTATGCGACGCCAGCCCTCCGTTGGGCGTTCCGAAGTCCTCGTTGCCGATCGCCAGCGGCTTGAAGCTGTTGGGATTGCGCGGCTGACTGAAGTACGCGAGCGCCTGGTCGCGCGTCGGCACGACGCACTGGCCGTCGACCGGATCGAGGATGTTCAGCGGGATCGCCACATCGGCGACCCTGGCGCCGAAGAAGGCGCCCGGCGTGAAGCCCTCGACCAGGTAGTTGCGGTAGCGCGGATAGCTGCCGCCGGTCTTCAGCGGAGGCGCCCCGCCCATGTCCGTGATCTTCTCGGACAGGAAGGCCGTGTTCGCGAACACGTTGAGCGAGATATCCCGCGCCTGGATCAGGTTGCCGCGGATGCCGAACTCGACGCCGTGGGCCGTCACCTCGCCGATGTTGTCGAGCTGGGTCTGCGTGAACCCGCCCGTGACCGGGAACTGCCGCGCGACCATGGCGTCGGTGACCACCCGGTCCCAGTAGGTCGCCTCGACGGACCACCGGTCGTTGAAAAGGCCCAGATCGATCCCGAACTCCAGCTCCGTGGACACCTCGGGCTTCAACTGCTCGTTGCCGAGATTCGACGGCTGGACGCCGGGACCCACTTCGGTGCCCAGCGACGAGAAGGTCGTGAACTTGTCGAAGGCGCCCGGCTGCAGCCCGGACGTGCCGTAGGCTCCCTTGATCCGCATCGACGAGAAGACCTCGCTATCCCACTGTTCGCTCGGGACGATCGCGAAGTTGGCCTTCGGATAGAGGGCGGTGTTGAACGCCTCGCCGAACGCCGAGTTCGCATCCCAGCGAGCGCCCACGGTCAGGAAGAGCCAGTTGTCCCACGCGACCTGGTCCTGCACGTATCCGCCGATCTGTGTCACCCGCAGCCAGTTCTCGAACGAGGACTCGGAGCCCAGCGCCGAAAGCGTCTCCAGGCCGGGACCGGGGAAGTCGCGTCCGCTGCCGCCGGCCGACTGCGACTGGCGCAGGAAGCCCTGGCCGCCGAACAGCAGCGTGTTCTCGAGCCGGGGCGTGCTGAAGACGTACGATCCCTTGATGTCGGCCGTCAGCTCGCGGCTACGGTTCTCCTGGACGTTCCGGCTTCCGTCCGGCGTCGAGCCCGAGAAGCCGTCCACGTTCCACCGGTAGGGGCGGAAGCTGGCCGCGTCGTCCGACGTGAAGTCGATCCCGAAGGTTCCGTTGATGTTGAACGCCTCGCTGGGCGAGAAGTCGATGTTGGTGGATCCCGCGAAATGCTGCGAGTTCACCTGGTTCAGCTGATAGGCGTTCTCGCGCAGCGTCGCGAACGCCGGCTGGCCGTAGTAGTTGATCTGCCCGAGTTCCGGGTCGGCGTTGGCGAGCCGAAGCTGGGACATGAGCGCCGACGAGAACACGCCGTAGATGTTGTTCGAGTTGTCGGGCGTGCTGTGCGCCATGTCGGAATAGAGCGTCGTCACGCCGATCCGCAGGTCGCTGCTCGGGATCAGCGTGAAGTTGGTGTGGATCGATGCGCGGCGGTTGGTGTCGTCCTCGGGGTCCAGCCCCTCCACCACGTCGAAGTTCCTCGCCGCGTCGTACGGCCCGTCCTCGCTGGCGAGGCGCGCCGAAGCGAAGTACTGGAACACGCTCGATCCACCCTGCAGCGATCCGGAATAGGTCTGGCCGAATCCCGTGGTGAGCAGCTCGGGAATCAGGTCGCGCTCGATCGGCTCCCAGGGCGACACGGGCTGCCCCCAGCGCGACGACATCAGGTTGACGGCATCCGACAGACGCTGGGCGTCGCCGTCTCCCGTGCATCCGGGACTGGAGCAGACGCGGCCGGCGAAGTCGGCGACCGGCAGAATGCGGTTGGTCGGCACGGAGATCCCGGTCAGGTCGCCCCGGAAGGTGAAGCGCGGGGTCCCGATGGTGCCGCGCTTCGTGAAGATCTGGATCACGCCGTTCGAGGCCTCGGTCCCGTACAGCGTCGCGGCCGCGGCGCCCTTCAGGATCTCGACGCGCTCGATGGACTCGGGCGTCGAGGCGGGAGGGGCTCCCCTGTCCGTTGAAGCTCTGCACGGCGGAGCGGTCCACGCGGATGCCGTCCACGTACACGATCGGTTCGTTCAGCTGCGACAGCGACGCGGACCCGCGGATCCGGATGCGGGCGCCTTCGCCGGTGTAGCCCGACGAGGGCAGCGCCACCACTCCGGGTTCGCGGCCCGCGATGAGCTGGCT
>NZ_CANPWG010000002.1 GCF_947581915.1 Candidatus Palauibacter scopulicola | reverse complement strand
CAGGTTCGTGTGCGAGAGCACGGCGAGCTTGGGTTTGCTCGTCGTCCCCGAGGTGGTGCACAGTAGCGCGGGATGGCCGGGTCGGACCGACCCCAGGGCGGCCTGATACTCGTGCGGCATCGCGTGGTCGCGCTCGGCCCCCCGGCTCTCCACATCCGGAAAGGAGACGAGCCCGCGCGCCTCGTAGCGGCCCAGCCCGCGCGGATCGTAGTAGATGATGTACTCGAGGCGGGGCAGCCCCTCCCGGATCTCGAGCACCTTGTCGACCTGCTCCTGGTCCTCCGCGATGACGACCCGCGCCCTCGACGCCGCGAGCAGGTACTCGAGTTCCGCAGCGACCGCGTCCTGGTAGAGGCCGAGGGGCAGCGCGCCGAGCGACTGGGCCGCCAGCTCGCCGATGACCCACTCGGGACGGTTGTCGCCCACGATCGCGATCCGGTCGCCGCTCTCGAGACCGAGGTCGCGGAGCCCCATCGCGAAATGGCGCACGCGCCGCGCGTATTCCGTCCACGTGATCGTCTGCCAGATTCCGAACTCCTTCTCGCGCATGGCCACGCGCTCGCCATGGTTCGCCGCCTGCAAGCGAAGGAGCCCGGGCAGGCTGCCGTCCACGAATCCGATGTTCACGAGGCGCTCACGAGAGGGCTCCGGCCACTGTTTCCCCGCGGCCCAGGTACGCCTCGATCACGCGCGGGTCGGAGCGGACCTCGGACGGAGAGCCTTCGGCGATGACCTGTCCGAACTCGAGCACGACCACGCGCTCGGAGATGTCCATGATCACGTCCATGTCGTGGTCGATGACGACCGGGGTGGTCCCCCACTCCTCGTGCACGTCGAGGATGAAGCGCGCCATCGACTCCTTCTCCTCGGAGTTCATCCCGGCCATCGGTTCGTCGAGGAGCAGGATCTCGGGATCCAGCGCCAGGGCGCGGCCGAGTTCGACGAGCTTCTGCTGTCCGTAGGGGAGGTTGCCGACGACGGCGTGGCGGATCGGCTCCAGGTTCAGGAAGTCGATCACTTCCTCGACCCGCACCCGGTGCTCGATCTCGCGGCGCCGCTGGGGACCCCAGAAGATCCCGCCGGAGATGACTCCGCCCCGCATGTGGACGTGGCGGCCCAGCATGAGGTTGTCGAGCGCGGTCATGTGCTTGAAGAGTTCGATGCTCTGGAAGGTGCGCGCGACGCCGAGCCGGGCGATCCGGTGGGGCGGCAGGCGGTGGAGCGCATGCGGTTCGTCCCCGGCGTCCCGCAGCGTGATCGTGCCCGCCGTGGGCCGGTAGAGCCCGGAGATGCAGTTGAGCACGCTCGTCTTGCCCGCCCCGTTCGGGCCGATGAGCGCGAGAAGTTCGCCGCCGCGAATGTCGAGGCACACGTTTTCGAGCGCCGTCACGCCCCCGAAGAGGAGGGTGACGCCGTCCAGGTGCACGTTGGCTCGGCCGTCGGACTCGTTCATGTCGGCGCCTGCCGCGGCTCGGGACCGTTCGGAGAACCCCGGGAAAACGGGAAGTAGTTGACGAGCGGGCCTCCGGCAATCCTTATGAACACATGATGCGTCTCCGGCCGCCCCCCGCCCCGATCCTCGCCACTGCCCTGGCCGCCGTACTCGCCGCCGCCGCCGTCGCGGGCATGACGGGGCGATCCGACCCGCCGCCGGAGACGGTCGCCGGGGAGGCGAGTGCCGGGGACGCGGGGGCCGCGGAGGCGGGCGCTTCGCTCCTCCGCGAGCGCGCGGCCGCGCGGGACCGGCTCCTCGAGCTGGAACCGGCGCTGGCCCAGGCGCGGGCGGAATGGGGGCGGGACTTCTACTTCACGCGCGCCATCTACTCCGGTTCCCGCGGCTGGTGGGGGGGACGGGGACGCGGCACGTGGGCCACGGACTTTCCGAAGGCGGACCGCCAGTTCCTCTTCATCCTCCATCGCCTGCTCGCGATGCTGGACCTGCACGAGTGGGAGAACCCGGTCGCGCTCGACGACCCCGAACTGCGCCGCTTCCCCTTCCTCTACATGCTGGAAGTCGGCTACATGAACCTCTCCGAGCCCGAAATCGAGGGTCTCCGGGGATACCTGGAAGCAGGCGGATTCCTCGTGGTGGACGACTTCTGGGGCGAGGAGGCATGGTACAACTTCGAGTACCACATGTCCCGCATCCTGCCCGGCCGCCGGATCGAGCCGATTCCGCTGGACCATCCGATCTTCCACCAGTTCTACGACATCGACGAGATCAAGACGGTTCCGGCCGTCAACAACGCGATGCGCGGGCGCTACGAGGAATGCTGGGGACCACCGTGCACGCCCACGGTCCGCGGAATCTTCAACGACCATGGCGAGCTGATGGTCGTCATCAACCACAACACGGATCTGGGCGACGCGTGGGAGTGGTCCGAGAACCCGTACTACCCGATCGACCGGTCGACGTACGCCTACGAACTCGCCATCAACTACATCATCTACGGCCTCAGCCACTGATGGGGCCGATCTCCCGGCGGCGGTTCGGGGCGCTCGCCCTCGGCGCCGCGGGAGCGGCGGCCACCGCCTGGCCGCTCCGCGCCCTGCGCGGCCAGCGACTGCTCGTGGACGGCGAACGGCTCAACCGCCGCCTCGGCGAACTCGCGCGCTTCAGCAGCGCCGAGGAGGGCACGACGCGGCTCGCCTACAGCGACGAGGACCGGGCGGCCCGCGCCTGGCTCTCGGACATCATGTCCGGCCTCGGCCTCGAAGTGCACGTGGACCGCGCCGCCAACCTGATCGGAAGCCGGCGCGGCACCGACCCCTCGCTCGCCCCCATCGTCCTCGGTTCCCACATCGACTCCGTCCCGGCGGGCGGCAGCTACGACGGACAGGTCGGCTCGATGGGCGCGCTTGAGGCGGTGGCCACGCTGGTGGACGCGGGGCGCGAAACCCGCCATCCGCTGGAATTCGTGATCTGGGCCAACGAGGAGGGCGGCAAGACGGGGAGCCGCGCGATCGCGGGCGAAACGCTGCCGTGGGAAGTCGACATCCTCACCGCGAGCGGGTTCTCGATCGGCGAGGGCACGGAGCGCCTGGGCGGCGACCTCACGGACCTGGCCGCGGCCCGCCGGGAGGCCGGCAGCCTCGCGGCCTACCTCGAACTGCACATCGAGCAGGGGTTCGTGCTCGACCGGGGCGGGCTCGACATCGGCGTCGTGCAGGGAATCGTCGGCATCCGCCGCTGGTCCGTCACGGTCGACGGCTTCGCCAACCACGCCGGCACCACGCCCATGGACATGCGGCAGGACGCCATGGTGACGGCGGCGCGCATCATCGATGCCGTGCACGTGACCGCACGCGAACTGTCCGGGCGGCACGTGGCCACGGTCGGCCGCCTGAGCGCCGAGCCCGGCGCGCCGAACGTCATCCCGGGGCGAGTCACCTTCAGCCTCGAGATCCGCGACCTCGCGATGACGGGCATTGACGCGGTCTTCCAGGCGATCCGGGGGCGCGCGGAGGAAATCGCCGCGGCGGACGGCACCACGGTCTCCATCGAACAGTTCTACGAGAGCCGCGCGGCGCCGACCGACCCGCGTCTCCGGGACATCATCGAGGCGGAGGCGCTCGATCTCGGCCTCACGGCGCTCCGCATGCCGAGCGGGGCGGGCCACGACGCGCAGAGCGTCGCCCTGCTGGGGCCGGTGGGGATGATCTTCGTGCCCAGCCGCGAAGGCATCAGCCATTCGCCGCTCGAATTCACGGAGCCGGATCAGATCACGGCGGGGACGAACGTGCTGCTCGGCGCCCTCCTCGCGGTCGACGCGCGCGGTCTCTGAGTCCCGGCCGCGGGCGCCGCTCCCCCGCGGCCGGCCATCAGTTGCCGATCACGCCCTTCGAGATGCGCATGGCGACGAGCATGTTCGGCACGTCTACGACCTCGGAGATCTTGAGGTCCCCCGCCATCGACGCCAGTTGGTAGGCTTCCTGCCGGGACAGGTCCCGCGAACGCACGAGGTAGTCGATCATCGCCTCGACGGCGTTCCGCGCCGCCTCGTCGATCGTCGGAGCGAAGCCGGTCACGGCGTAGAACTCGTCGGTCTCGTAGTGGGGCGACGGGATGGGTCCGATGCCCTTGACGACCTCCAGTTCGTAAACCACCCGCAGCGGCCCCTCGATCGCGGTGCCGCCCACCTCGCCGTCCCCCTGCGCGATGTGCGGGTCGCCCATCGAGAAGAGCGCCCCTTCCACCAGCACCGGGAAGTACACCGTCGTTCCCTCGACCAGGTCGCGGTCGTCCATGTTGCCGCCGTTCTGGCGGGGCGGGATCGTGACGAGCATCGAATCGGTGTCCGGCGCCACCCCCATCACGCCGGGGAACGGCCGCAGCGGAATCCGGATCCCGGGCGCGAACTCGACACTGGTGTCCCCCGGTTCGAACTCGAAGGTCTTCAGGTACGGATCGGGGAACAGGTCGGCGAGGAACCCGAATCCGGGGACGTTCGCGACCCAGCCCCAGTCGCCGAGTTCGATCTCGTGCAGCGTGACCGCGAGGAGGTCGCCCGGCTCGGCGCCCTCCACGTACACCGGCCCGGTCAGGGGATGGATGGGATCGAAGCTCAGCCGGGCGAG
Organism: Candidatus Palauibacter scopulicola; assembly: GCF_947581915.1. Taxonomy (NCBI): domain Bacteria; kingdom Pseudomonadati; phylum Gemmatimonadota; class Gemmatimonadia; order Candidatus Palauibacterales; family Candidatus Palauibacteraceae; genus Candidatus Palauibacter; species Candidatus Palauibacter scopulicola. The sequence goes on along the minus strand of NZ_CANPWG010000002.1, from coordinate 5,587 downwards.
ATCCTCGAACGTGGACTCCGGCGTCAGTTGCCCGTCCGACGCCTCCTCGAGATACGCCTCGATGACGGCGCCCGACGCCACGGTCAGGATCGGCGGGATCGTCCGGCTCCAGCGGTTGTGCGTCTGGTCCGCCGTCAGCGTGTGCTGCGGCTCCGGCGTGGGCGAAGCGCCTTCTTCGGCGCCCGCACCCGCCGCCGCGGATTCGGTCCCGCCCTCGGGCGCGCAGCCCAGGGCGAGGACGAGCGAGAGGAGTGCACCCCCGGCGGGGAGACTGTCCCGGGCGCGCGCCGAGACCCTGCCGGCCGCCATTACTCTTCGTTCGCGACCGTGAAGTGGAGGGTGTCCACGACCGGCGGATCGAGCGGGATGTGCGCGGGGTTGGCCACGACGGCGATGAGGCGGTGCTCTCCGGGCGCGAGTCCCTCGAGCATGTACTCGGTGCTCCCATCCCCCATGTGGATGATCTGGGGATCGTTCTGCGGGATCAGCTCCGAGAGCGGCGTGAGGTCCACGTCCACGTACAGGTGATGGTGCCCGGTGCCGACGACCGGCGGCGTGATGGAGACGATCTCGATCCCGTCCGTCTCCATGACGACGAGGACGTCCGGGCCCACCGTCGCCCCCTCCTCCGGCTGCGTGATGCGGACGGTGACGGCCGGCTCGGCGGGCATCTCTTCGGCCGGTTCCGCGGCCATCTCGGCGTCCTCGGCTGGTTCTCCTCCCCCGCAGGCGATGGCGAGCGAGAGCGGAGCGACGAAGGCAACGGGGATCCATCTCGGGCGCGGGAAACGCATGAAACCTCCTGGACGAACGATCCGTCGATGCGACACGACCTTGGGACTCGCAGATTAGGGAAACGGACCCGCGCGCGCGAGACGCGCGGATCGATGCCGCACCGGATCGCGCCGCATACAACGTTTCTGCCCATCGCATGTTCTCAAACTCAGAACGGGAAGTTCACGAGGCGAAGAGGCAAGCGCATGTCTTTCAGTCCACGCCCGGAGTGCCGATGAATCCACGCGCAACCGTCCTGGCGCTGAGCATCATCCTCGCGCCGCCGGGCCGGGCCGCGGCGCAGGAAACGCTGGCGCCGCCCGTCCCCGGCCCCCTTCCCATGGGGGCTGCGTGCGTCGTGCCGGATTCGATCGGGGAAGGCCTCCGCCGCATCGCGCGGCGGGTCGGGGATGCCGTCGGCGTCTCGGCGCTGCACGTGGAGTCGGGCGCCCGGATCTCGTTCAACGGCGACCGGCCCTACCCGATGGCGAGCGTATCGAAGGTCCCGATGGCGCTCGAGTTCCTGCGGCGCGTCGACCTCGGGGAGATCGATCCCTCCGAGACGGTCGTGGTGACGGTGGAGGAGTTTCGCCCGGGACACAGTCCGCTCGCCGACTGGTCGGGGGCGCGATCCGTGCGCCTCACCGTGGACAGCCTCTTCTCTCTCATGCTCGCCCAGTCGGACAACACCGCGACGGACGTGATCCTCAACATGTCGGGCGGGCCGGAGGCCGCCACGCGCCACCTCCGGCGGATGGGCGTCGAGGGCGTGCGCGTCGACCGCTCCGAAGCCCGCACCTTCGCGGACCTGGTCGGCCTCCCGGATACGATCCCGGAGAGCGAGCTGTATCGCTATCAGTATTTCCGGCTGCGCGATGCCCTGCCCGACGCGCACCGCCAGGCCGCGCGCGAACGCTACGGCACGGACCCGCGGGACACGGCCACGCCGGACGGGATGACGGATCTCCTGCTCACGATCCACGAGGGCAAGGGACTCTCGCCCGAATCGCGCGCCTGGATCCTCGACGTTCTCGACCGGTCGCGGTCCGGACGCGGGCGGATGCGGGGGCGGCTGCCGCCATCGACCTTCGTCGCGCACAAGACGGGAACGATGGGCGGCGCCATCAACGACGTGGGCATCGTCACCCTGCCGGATGGCGCGGGGCACCTCATCGTCTCGGTGTTCGTGAACACGCTTCGGCGCCCGACATGGCGGCGGGAACGCACCATCGCGGAGATGACGCGTCTTCTGTACGACTACTTCGGGGAGGAGTTCAGGGAGCGGGGCGCCGCGGTCGGACTTGCGAGGCGCTTTGGCGCCCCCTGCGTTTCCTGACGGCCCGCGGCAAACCCCTGGCTAGGAGCCGTTCCGGTTACCGTTGGAGAAGATCCGGTACAGCGCCGCCCAGCCCACGGCGATGTAGACCAGCCGGGCGAGGGGGCCGAAAGCCGCGGCCACGAAGTTGAAGCCGATGAGGCCGATCAATCCCCAGTTGAGGGCGCCGGCCAGCAGCAGCGCGCTCGCCACTCTGTTGCAACTCTTGCCGTTCATGTATCTCTCCCGACTCAACTCGACCGCGGAGGCCGGGGCGGGGCGCGGAACCCCGTCCGGCGACCCCGGCACTGTACGAGAACATAGTACGCACGAAGATCGATCGGGTTTCGCAAGGCCCCGAATGCGCTCGGCGAGGGGCCTGGGCACCGGGATGATGCGGAGATGATCATTTGAGACGTCGCGAGTTCGTTGCCGCCCTTTCCGGCGTGCTCGCCGTGGCCGCCTGCGGAGACGGCGCCGGGCCCGGGAGTCCACCGCCGGAGCCGCCGCCCGCGCCGCCGCCCCCGCCGCCCGGTCCCGTGCCGGGCGCGAACGTGACCGTGAACATCGAGGACAACGCCTTCGTCGACCCGGCGGGACGCCGCAACGGCGACGCGGAGGTGACGATCCGGAGCGGCGAGACGGTGGGCTGGCGGCACGTCGGCGCGAACCCGCACACGGTGACGTCGACCGATGTCCCCTCCGGCGCGCGGGCCTTCGACAGCCGCACGATGAGCCACAACGACACCTTCACGGTCACGCCGAGCGTGGCCGGCACCTACGTGTATTACTGCGCCACCCACCCGAGCATCATGGTCGGCGCCCGCATCATCGTCACCTGACCCGGCCGGTTCGCCATCCGGCCCGTCCCGGTTCGTCCCGGCCGACCGTCGCCCCCGCTCGATTCAGCCCTGTCCGATTCAACCCTGCCCGATTCAACCCTGCCCGATTCAACCCTGCCCGATTCAACCCTGCCCGAGACGCGCGTGTCGTCTATCTGAACCTCCCTTGAACACGGTCGAAAAAAGTCGACCACCACCCGGCCGCGAGCAGCCGGCCACTACCCGGGATCGACGCGGATACAGCGGACACCGATGACACGCCAGAGACACGTTCGGCGGCTCCTGGGGCCAGGAATTGCCCTTGCCGTACTTCTCCCCTGCGGAGTGCGCGACGTCGCGGCTCAGGAGGGCGACGGCTCCGTCATACAGGCCACGCGGCTGACCTCCGATGAGCGCATCGACCTCGATGGCCGCGTCGAGGAATCGGTCTGGAGCCGCACCGAGGCGATCGGCGACTTCCGGCAGCGCGAGCCCATCGAGGGCGGCCCCCCGTCGCACCCCACCGAAGTCCGCGTCGCCTACGACCGCGACAACCTCTATATCGCGGCCATCCTGTTCGACGAGCCCGACGAGATCCTCGCCCGGCAGCGCGCGCGCGACGCGTTCCTGTTCACGGACGACCGGTTCGCCTGGGTGCTCGACACGTTCGGGGACGGCCGCACCGGCTACCACTTCGAGACCAACGCGGCCGGCGCCCTCAGCGACGGACTCATCACGGGCACCGGCGGGGGAGGGCCGGGCGGCGGCGGCGGATTCGGCGGCGTGAACCGCTCGTGGGACGGCATCTGGGAGGTGCGTACCGCGCGCCGTCCCGACGGGTGGTCCGCGGAGATCCGGATCCCCTTCCGCACCCTCAACTTCGTCCCCAACGGCGAGAACTGGGGCATCAACTTCCTGCGCTCGATCCGGCGCAACAACGAGGAGATCCTGTGGCGCGGGTACGGGCGGAACGAGGGCCTGAACCGCCTCGTGTTCGCGGGCGAACTCACCGGACTCGAAGGCCTCTCCCAGGGCATCGGCCTGGAAGCGGTGGCCTCGGGCATCGGCAGTTGGCGCAACACGCCCGGCAACGCGGATCCGACGACGTTCCCGCGCGACGTGAGCCTCGACCTCAACTACAGCGTGACGCCGAGCCTGCGCGCCTCCTTCAGCGTCAACACCGACTTCGCCGAGGTGGAGAGCGACCAGCGCCGCGTCAATCTCACGCGCTTCCCGCTCCGCTTCCCGGAGCGGCGCGACTTCTTCCTCGAGGGTTCGAGCGTGTTCACGTTCGCCCCGCGCAGCGGCCCGCAGCCCTTCTTCTCGCGGCGGATCGGGATCGAGGGCGGCCAGCAGATCCCCATCGACTACGGGCTTCGCCTCACGGGCCAGCTCAACGGCGTCGACCTCGGCTTCTACCAGATGGGCACGGGCGCCCACTCGTACGCCCCGGAGGATGCCCTCGCGAACGGGGCCGAACCGGATCCCGCGGACTTCATACGGTTCGCGAGGGAGGCCTTCACGGTGGCGCGGGCCCGGGTCCCCATTTTCGAGCAGTCGGCCATCGGCGCCATCTACACGCGGCGGAGCACCGCGGCCGACGCGGACGGCTTCCTGCCGGCGGACCGGCACACGCTGGGCGCGGACCTCGACTACCGGACCAACAGCCTGTTCGGGAACCAGAATTTCGAGGCCGAGGCGTTCATGGTCTGGAACTCGAATCCGGACCCGGCCGTGTCGCGATCCTTCCAGGACCTCTCCGCCTGGGGGGCGCGGATCAACTTCCCCAACGACCTGTGGTCGGGGCACGTCTCCTACCGGGAATTCGGCGACGACTACAGTCCGGCGGTCGGGTTCGTGGCCCGGAACGACTTCCGCCGCGTCGAGCCGCGGATCGGGTGGTCCCCCCGCCCCGCCATCGACTGGATCCGGCAGGTGGAGGTCTCGGTCCAGTTGAGGAACCTGTGGGAAATGGGATCCATGATCCTCGAGGAGCAGGAACTCCAACTGAACTTCATCGACATCGACTTCGAGAGCGGCGACAACGTCAGCTTCGAGGCGGTGCGGACGTACGAGTTCCTCGACCGGCAGTTCGAGATCAGCGACGGCATCGACATCGTGCCGGGCGACTACACGACCTGGGACTACCGGCTCCGCGGCCGGACGACGAGCCGCCGTCCCGTTTCCGTCCGGGGCGGGGCCAATTTCGGGGGCTTCTGGAACGGCGACCGGGTGCGGGTCGACCTGAACGCGAACTTCCGGCCGAACCCCGGGATCAACCTGGAGACGGGCTACGAGCGCAACGCCGTGTACCTGCCGCAGGGGGACTTCGTCACGAACCTCTATCGCCTCGAGGGTTCGTGGGACCCGACGCCGTGGATCGGCGTGACCAACCAGTTCCAGTACGACGATGTGAGCCGCGTGCTGGGCCTGTTCATGCGCTTTCGCTGGATCCTGAAGCCGGGCAACGATCTCTTCCTCGTCTACACGCACAACTGGCGGAACCTGGAGTCCGGCCTGCTCGATGCGCCCGACGATGCCGACCCGATGAGGTGGATGGACCTGAGGACCCTCTCGCGCGGCGCCTCGATCAAGCTGAACTACACCTACCGCTTCTAGCTAGTTCTCGTCCGTAAATCGCTTCATGGCAGAGCTTTACCGGCGTGTTTTCACCAGT
>NZ_CANPWG010000001.1 GCF_947581915.1 Candidatus Palauibacter scopulicola | reverse complement strand
GGTCTATGACCGCGTTAGAGGAGCAGTTGACGAGGGCCTTGCGGAGGTTGTCCGCGCAGTACGAGACGGAGCAGCGGCAGCAATCCGGGCAGGTCGAAGCCTTGCGGCGGCGCGTCGAGCGGCAAGGCGGGGAGAACGAAGCCTTGCGGCAGCACGTCGAGCGGCTGAGCGGGGAGAACGAAGTCTTGCAGCGGCGAATCGAGCGGCTCGACGTGCTAGTGACACGCTTGGCCGAGTATTTCGGGACATCCGCCGTCGCGAGACCGCGCGGCCTCCGTATCTGATGCGCCGTCCGGGACCGGATCGCGATCAAGGTCCGAGCCGCTGACGATGGCGTCCAGTCGCTTGCCACCCGAACGCCGCAGCGCCCGGCGCGCCGTCCGCCGCCCGTCTAGCGGAGACGCCGTCCCGCCGCGAGGTTTCAAGCGCGCAGATCGTGCGGTCCATCACGAGAGGAATCGAATGATGGCACGCACGAAACGAAGTCGGCGCTCGTACAGCGCCGGCGAATGGGGCCGGAATCGGGTCCGGGTGTTCCCAGATCCGAAGACCGGCCGATACCAGATCGAGTGGCGCGAGAACGGGCGCAGGCTCACGAGGTCGCTCAAGCACCGTGACTGGTCGCGGGCCAAGAGGCAGGCGGACGAGGTTGCCGCTGGCTTCGCGGTCCACGAGCCCAACGGCCAGACCGAGGCCGAGCCCGAGCCGCTCACCCTGGGAACGCTTCTTGACATCTACGGTGACGAGGTGACCCCCACCAAGAGTGAGCGGTCCCGGAGGTACGACCGGGTCGCGATGAAGATGTTCACCAAGGTCTTCGGCAGGCAGAGGAAGCCCGCGACGCTTTCCCAGCGGGACTGGGACCGGTTCATCCGGGCGCGGCGGGCGGGCAAGGTCGGCCCGAGCGGCTCGCCGGTGTCCGACCGGACGATCGAAAAGGATCTGAGGTTCCTGCTGGCGGTCCTCAACTGGGCCACGAAATCGAGGGACGAGGAGGGGAAATTCCTCCTCGACTCCAATCCCCTCAGAGGCCTCAAGGTGCCGAAGGAGAAAAACCCGACCCGCGTGGTTCTCAGCCAAGCCGAGTACGAGGCATTGCTTCAGGCGTCTCTGGCGATGGACTGGCGGTTCCGCGTCGCACTGGTGGTTGCCCACGACACAGGGCACCGGATCGGTGCCGTTCGCCAGCTGCGGTGGTCGGACATCGATGTGGACCGCAGGACCATCCGGTGGCGAGGCGAGTGCGAGAAGACTGGATACGAGCACCGGACGCCGGTGACGGCCGAGGTGCTCGCCGTCCTGGAGGAGGCGAGGAGGCGGAATCCCGGAATCGGAGACGCTCCGCTGCTACCCGCGCCCAAGAACCCCTCCGCATGCATCGGGCGCTCACTGGCCCGCGACTGGTGGGACAGGGCCGAGGCGCTCGCCGGGCTGCCGCCCAAGCGACTCCGCGGCTGGCACTCCCTGAGGCGGAAGTTCGCCTCCGACCTCATGAATCAGCCGCTCAAGGTCCTCTGCGAACTCGGCGGTTGGAAGACGGCCGAGACGGTCCTTCAGTGCTATCAGCGCGCCGACGAGGACCGGCTCAGGCAAGCTCTTGAGGAGCGCCAGAGGGCCATTTCCCGCTAAATTAGCGGGAACAAAAAGCGGGAGTCGCTTTAACGAAATCCCGTAACTCCAATCGGGGCGGCCGGATTCGAACCGGCGACCTCCTGCTCCCAAATCCGCTAAAACGGGATGCGAAATCTAGGCAAGAAATCTCCTAAGTTCAACTGGGAGTGCACGATCTGCCACTCTTGCCGCTGGGTCGCATTTGAGTCTGCCGCACCGATTCGGACAGAAAGCGGGGCCAAATGGCAGGCATATGGACCAGCCAGCGCAGGATGTCGCGCTCGATCTCCACGCCGGCAATCCGGTTGAAGGCGCTGGCGTCGAGGCGGCGGTCCCGCTGCTCTTCCAAGGGGGTTTGCGCGACCTCCCCGATGGCGCGCAGCAGCGCCTCCCGTGTCCCGAATCGCCCGCGATGTCGGGGCCGGGGCCTGCGGCAACACCGTCGGCGCGAAGAGTGAGGAACGCGCGCGCGCTCCAGTCGCGTCCGCTGGAATGGTGCCAGGCCGCGCCCCGGTACAGGAGTTCGACGAGCGGCCGGAGATGTTCGGGACAGTTCTCGCCCGCGCGAAGCTGTCCCCGCTCGATCCCTGGGAGATAGACGACCGGAGGGCGGTCGTCGGGGACATTCGGGAGTTGGATCCTTCCGTCGATCACGCAGCGCAGCCAGATGGCGGGGCCAGTGCGGTCATCCGGTCGGTAGCTGCCGAGCACCAGCAGCTCCGGGACGCGCGCACGCGCGGCGGGGAGGAGTTGGCGCCAGTCCCTGATTGGCGTCCGTCCACCGGATGGCGGCTGGACGCACCATGGCCCCGGACACGCCGGACTTGGCGCGGATGGCCCTGGCGAGGACATCGAGCGCGGTCATGGCCGGTAGGTTAGTGCCTCGCCGAACGGGGAGTGAACGGTCGAAGGGACCACCCCGGCATTCGGCGCGCATATCGGGTAGCGACTGCGCGCATAATCCGGCGAAGTGCCCACAGAACATTGCTTTAGGTGCCGCGCACATGGGACGTAAAGCTGCGCAAATCGTCACTCGGGAGGGATGGTGAGCACGGAACGGGTGCCGCGTCCGCCCCCCCTGCTGGCCAGTACTTTGAGGTCCACGAGCCGACGCAACTCGCGCAAGGCACCTTGGCGGTCGATATCGAACAGTGCCCGGCAGTCGGCGTTCCCAAGCGCCGCTGGGCGGTCGAAGTAGGTACGCTTCTTGGACGAAGCGATGGTCGTACTCGTCTGGACACGCCGCGACGACGCACAGAGGATCATCAGCATGAGGAGGGCCAATGAACGAGAACGACGGCTCTACGGCCCGAGGTCTTGACGCCGACACCGCTCCCGATCTCTCGAAGGACGGCTGGCCCGAGAAGTTCGCCAAAGCGCCCGTCCGTCGGGGGCGTCCCCCAAAGGCGCGACCAAAGGTATCGACCACCATCCGGCTGTCCGAGGAGGTCATCGACCATTTTCGCGCTGGAGGTCGCGGCTGGCAGACGCGGATCGACCACGCCCTACGCGACTGGATCAAGCAGCACGGCGTCGGCTGACGTTTGGGAGGGTCGATACGGGCAACCGATGCTGCCGGACACCGGGTTTCGCGGGTGTATCGGAGGGCAGGCTGCCGTGATCGACTAGGTTCGCTTGCCCGTCCCGCGCACCGCGACCACGTTTATTCCCATGCAAAGGTTCAACACCGCGGGTCCGATCCGGCCCACGCTCGACTACCACATCCCGCCGCTCGACCGCCTCGCTCTGCCCGAAGTGCTCGGCCTGGTTCGGGACGAGCGCTATTTCGTGCTGCACGCTCCCCGGCAAACCGGCAAGACGACAGCGCTGCTGGCGCTTCGCGACCTTCTGAACGATGGAAGTGAGGGCGACTACCGCTGCGCCTACATCAATGTCGAGCCCGCGCAGACGGCGCGGGAGGACGTGGGGCGCGCGATGGGTGCGATCGCCTCTCAAATCGCCCGGGAGGCCAGATACACACTGAACGATCATGCCACGGCCGACGCCGCGGACGAGGTAGACACCAATCGCCGTCCCCACGCCGTCCTGGGCACGCTACTGGAGGCGTGGGCGCGGGCCGCCTCATCGCCGCTGGTTCTGCTGATCGACGAGATCGACGCGATGGTGGGTGATTCGCTGGTGTCGGTGCTGCGGCAACTGCGGGCGGGCTACCCTCATCGTCCCTCCTCGTTTCCGCAGAGCGTGATTCTGTGCGGGGTGCGGGACGTGCGCGACTACCGGATTCACGCGAGTTCCGAGAAGGAGGTGATCACCGGCGGAAGCGCCTTCAACATCAAGGCCAAGTCGCTCCGCCTTGGCGATTTCACGCAGGTCGAAGTCGCGGAACTGCTCGGACAGCACACCGAGGCGACGGGCCAGGAGTTCGCGCCGCAGGCGCTTGAGGCCGTGTGGCAGCAGACCCGCGGACAGCCTTGGCTGGTCAACGCGCTCGCGCTGGAGATGTGCTTTTCGGCGGGGGTGCCGAGGGAGCCCGGGAAGCCCTTCACGGACAGCGATGTCTTCGCTGCGCGCGAGGCGCTGATCCTGCGGCGCGACACGCATCTTGACCAGTTGGCGGACAAGCTGCGCGAGCCTCGCGTGCGCCGGGTGATCGAGCCCCTGCTGAGCGGTGGGGACGCCGAGTACAGCGACCGCGACTTCGAGTACGTGCGGGATCTCGGGCTGGTCGCGCCGGGCCGGACGCTGCGGGTGGCGAATCCCATCTACGGCGAGGTGCTGCCGCGCGAGCTGACCTGGGTCCTTCAGCACGAAATCGCGCCCCAGGAGACCGCATGGTACGTGCGCTCCGACGGGAGTCTGGACATGGACGGCCTCCTTGCCGCCTTCCAGAAGTTCTTCCGGCAGAACTCCGAGCACTGGATCCGGCGCGCGCAGTACACGGAGGCCGGTCCGCAGTTGGTGCTTCAGGCCTTTCTGCACCGCGTCGTGAACGCCACCGGCCGGATCGAACGCGAGTACGCGCTGGGGAGCCGCCGCGTGGACCTGCTGGTCGTCTGGCCCCGGGAGGGAGGTCGGGAGGACCGGATCGTCGTCGAGTGCAAGCTCGTGAAGGAAGGGCGCTCCATGTCGCGAACGGTCGAGGAGGGACTCGAACAGACGAAGCGCTACATGGACATCAGCGGCACGGACGCTGGCCATCTCGTCGTGTTCGACATGCGCGCGGACAGAAGCTGGTCGGAGAGAATCTTCCGGGAGGAACGGGACCACAAGGGTGCCCCGGTGACGGTCTGGGGAGCCTGAGGCGCGATCGAATGAGGGTTGAGCACTGGAACGCGAACACGGCGTACTACCGCGAGTCGGATTGCTCCGGCCTGACCGACAGCATGACGCGCGCGTACGGGCGGCTCATCGCGGGGGCGGGCGCGTTCGAGACCCCCGCGCCCTTGCGGCATCGCGACGATCCGTGGCGGCTTCACGTGCTCGCGCACGAACACGGCCCGCGCGTCCTGCAAGCGCGCATCGTCGCCCCGGACGAACAGCCCGTCGCGGTGCTGGCGGTGGCGGAAGGCGGTGGCGACGGCCCGCGGCGCGCATGGCGCGAGACGGTGGCGGAGGTCCCTTGGATGAGCGCAGAACGCGGACCGAGCGATTTCCTCGACCACCTGCCGGACCGCCCGTGGGTGATTATGGGCTTGCTGCCGGCGCTGGCCGTCCACGGCGAGGCTTTCGATTGGCTGGCGGAACTTGAGCAGTGCATCGCGTGGGCATTCCTCAAGAGCCTCCCGCCGAGGGCGATCGCATGAAAGCCGTCCGCCGAGGAGGTGGCGTTTCCTCCTCGGCATTGACCGAGCCCTCCCTCCGTCGGCTCGATGAGAAGGACGCTGGGTGGAACGCCGATGCCCGTGACCGCGCTGCCGCTTGGCCTTTCCGCTCGGATCCGGAGCCGCTGGGGTCGGTATTCTCCCAACCTTCTCATCTCGTGCTGCTTGAGCGACCGGGTGAGAGGTCGGATTCACTCCTCCGGCGGCTCGCGAAATGCGTCCGCTACGGCACCGTGAACCGCCTCGCTTTCCCGTCGGGATGGTTCCGAATTCAAGTGTTTCGCGAGGCGTGCGGCCAGCGCTTGGCGATCTTCGATCTTCACCAGAAAGAACATGACACGCGCTTGCTCGAATACCCGCCCCATTGCGAATCCCTGCTCGAGTGCCTTGTCGACCCACTCTCGAAACTCGCGGTCGGCTTCCTTCTCGCGTCCCCCGTCCATCAGACCTCCGCCACTGCTGCGGGTAGCTTGCGTACCTCTTCCGGGATCCGCACCGCGCGCGGATTGCGAATCAGCTTGTCGGCGATTCCCGCCGCGTGCTGTCCGCGGCGTCGGTGGTGGAGCGTACAATGCACGACGTTGTCCGTAGCAACGCTTATGTCGGCGTCGTAGCGTCGGGCGAAGCCCACGGCCAAATGTCGGATGGCCGGCGGACCGGTCAGTCCCATGAGTGCAACCTCCTAAGTTCCGTTCCTTCCGTCCTCGCGGGGGACAGGAGGGTGACGATGGCTCGGCCCGCCGCCGCCTGGCCGTTCACCAAGGTCTGGGACCTCGCCACGCCGTAGCTGGTCGAATGCTTCCAATACGTACCGCCGCGTCCGGTATTCTCCGAACCGCCTCATCTCGTTCTGCTTGAGCGACGGGAACGAGGAACTCGGCGGCGGGGCGTCGAGAATCCACTCGACATCGGTTCGATCCAGCCGGTACATGTGAGAGAATATGGCGTCCAGCTCGCTCTGGAGCCGGTGCCGCCGTGAATCATCCCAGAGGAATGGTCGATCCCCCGGATAGCCGAGATCCGAGGCGAATCCTCCAAGCTCACGGCTCGTGTACGTCAATTCCAACACGCGCGGAACCACGAGTTCCACCCAGCTACCGCCGCAACCGGCTTGTTCCAGGTAGGCCTCCGGCGGAAGGACCGGAAGCTGCTTGACGATGAAGAAATTCATGTTGACGCCGCCCACCGAGAACCGCGCCGCCCAGTCGAGGGGGATGGCGTTCATGTTGGCGACCACGAGGGCGGCCGCGACCGCCGGCAACGTGTCGTAATCGACGACGGGAGCGCTGTTGCCCACGCCGCCGGACGAGAGGCCGGAGGTAATCAGGGTACGCTCGTTCGTCGCGGTGGTGATGCCGCGGAGCGCCTGAAGCCATGCGCCGTGATCGACGTTGAGAAGCGGAGCCTTATTGCTCACCGCGACGCCTCGGATGGTGGAGAAGATGGCAGTTCTCTGGTCTGTGGATCTCGCGATGTCCCTGAAGACGACGTGCCAGTCCCAAACATGATCGTCGTTCCCGAATCGCTCAGTCCGATTGCCGGGATCATGGCGAAGATCCCCGTGCGTTCGTTCGTGGAATTCGTGATCTTCCGGAGAGCGAGTTGGTGGCGAGCTTCGCGAGCTCGTGGAGCGTGCTGCCTGCCTGCCTGCCTGCCTGCCTGCCTGCCTGCCTGCCTGCCTGCCTGCCTATCGAAGATACACTGGCCTCGCCCTTGTCAAGTCTTTGGGCGACTTCAGTTTCCGGCACCCAATACCTGGGGATCACAACGGAGTCCGGGTCGGCCTTCTCTTCCGCCGTCATGGGCCGGGCGTTTCCGTTCCGGATGTCCCGTTCCGAGGCCCCGTCGAACGTCGCGAACCTGTGGTCGTACTGGTGGACAAGCTTGGCCTCGTACAGCGGCAGGTAGCGTTCGTCGTCATCGTCGTGGACGAACACGTTGCCGTGCAGTTCCCATCCGTCCTCCTCCAGTCGCTGACGCGTCCTGAAGAGCCCGGAGTCGCTCGTCATGTTGAACATCTGTTGAAAGCTGACCCCCCACGGATTCTCCTCTGGCTCGGGTCCGCGCTTCTCCTTCCAGAACACGCCCGCGCGCTGGTACATCTTGCGGGCGATCTCCATGTCGCGGCGCGTGCGGAAAATCGGGCAGGTTCGTGTGTTCGGGTTGAACAGCTTGAAGTCCTCCCTCGACAGCGTGAACCGTCGCTCCCGCTCCTTCAGTTGTTCGACCTGGTGCAGGAAGAACGCGAACTCGGCCTCCGGCACGGGATCGTCGCGCCCGGCGAGCGTGAGCAGGCAGAACTTGTAGGAGCGATGGACACCGGGGAACACACCCTCCCGGTTCTCGAAGTCGTACAGCGTGGCGAGCCGACGGCTGGTAACGACGTGCTCGAAGAACTTCCGCGTGGAGTGGTCCGTCGCGATCCCCGTCGGCACGATGAGCCCTGCCCTCCCCTTCGCGTTGATCAGCTGGAGGAACGTCTCGGCGAAGAGCGCGTAGCTGTTCAGTTTGCCATAGTTCCCGAGCGAGTATCGCCCGCTTGTCCGGCAATACTGATTCCGCGCTTCGAATCCACGGAGCGTGTCCCGGTAGTCCTCCCAGAGATCGGGGTTACCGTCTTGCAGGTCGGCAATCGCTCCCTTCCTCTTCGCACCTGCCAGCGCGGCGATGCTCGGTGATCGGCTGGAGAAGTACTCCACTTCATTGAGCTGTTGGACTTCCCACGGCGGGTTGCCGAGCACGGCGTCGAACCCGCCGTCCTGCATGATCTCGGGGAACCGTAGGTGCCAGTGTAGGAAGCGATGCCGGCTTGCCAGATCGCGCGTCTGACGCGCGACCCCAACCAGTCCGAGTTCGGTCGAATCCTTCTGTTGAATGTGTTCCGTCAACGGCACGGTCTGGAGGGTGTGCCGCGTCTTGGGCGCGAACCATGCGCCGGCGAACAGGCTGGCCCGGAGCGCCTCGTGCGCATGGACTGGGTCCAGTCCGGTCGCCTCCCACGCGGAGCGCTTGGCCTCCACGTCGTCCAGCGTATCCTCGGGCATCGCGTCCAGGCCGACGCTCGCGATCGCGACCTCCAGCATGGCCTCCTCGTCGAAGAACAGGTCGCCCTGTCCCCCGGAACGGTTCGTCGCCTTGAGGTCCCTGCACACGCCCTTGTCGTCTCCGGTCAACGGCTTGTACGCGGCAGGCGGGATCCCGTCGTCGAGGATCCCAGGATCGAAGACGCCGATCAAGCTGTCGCCCAGAGCAATGTGGGCATCGAGGAACGTGAGCGGCTTCCCCGGCTCGATGGTCTCGATCCAGAGCGCCGTCTTGCAGAGTTCGACGGCGAGCGGATTCCGGTCCACGCCGTAGACGCAGTGCTGCACGACCTCGCGGAGCGCGTGTCGGCGCGTCCCCTCGTCGGGGGCGTCGTCGTCCGCGTCGATGCGCGCGATCTCGGCGGCAAGCCGACGCGCGGCCGCCAGCAGGAAGTGCCCCGATCCGCAGGCCGGATCGAGGACGCGTAGATCGCGGATCGCGGCGCGCGGATCCTCCGGCCGGTCGGCGATGGCCCGTGCGATCACGGGATCGAGGGTGGTCCTCACGAGTTCGCCCACGAGGCCGGGCGGCGTGTAGTAGGATCCGCTGAGTTTGCGCGCCGATCCCCTGGTCTTCGTTTGCCCGCTTGCATCCCCGACGAACGCGAACCGCCACGGCGAGGCGTGCACGTCGATGACGGGCTGAAGTTCGAGAAGGCTCTCATAGACCGACCCGAGTTCCTCGGTGTCCATGTCCCGGTAGTTGATGCGGGCGAGGCTCCGGCCCGAGAGCGACGGGAAGAACGCGAGCGTGCGCACGGCTTCGAGAAGGTGGTCGTTCGCGATTGCGGCCTTGTCGAGGTCCGGGCATTGGTCGTCACGGTACAGCCCGCCCAGGGCCGGCAGTCCGAGCCCCGGCGCGCCGCGCGCGAGGGCGCGGAAGGTGACTTGGAGTCCCTGCCAGAGATCCGAGTTACGGTCGTAGTGCCGCCGCCTCAGTGCGCGTTCGCGAAGCCGCGAGAGCGCGTAGCCCTCGGCGTAGACGACGCGCTCGCGGTCGGTGGCATCAGGATCGTGGAGGAGATCGCGTTCCTCGGCGGTGAACAGGAAGAGCATCCGGTAGACGAGCCTCAGAAGCTGCTGGAAGTAGTCCTCCGGCGTCAGTCCGCCATCGTCCAGAGCCTCCCGCAGTCGGCGGTTCGCCGGATGCCCGAGGAACCCGCTCCCGAGTTGGCGAAGGGCGGCGGTGACGCCCTCGCGGAGGTTGTCCCGCGCCCGCTCGCCGGTCTCGTGCGCCTTGGTTCGCCACGTCTCGATGATGCAGCCGGAGGGCTTGCCGTTCGCGGGCCTGAACCTGCTGGCGTGGGCGGCGAGCCAGAGCGCCGCGAAGTCCGGATACAGCTCTTCGGTGAACACGAGGTCGAGATCGGCCTCGATGTAGGACGGTCGCGTGAGGCTCGGGTTGTCCCGAAGGATGCGCAGCCTGGACCCGTTCGAGATCACGCCCCAGAGCGCGGCGGCATCGGCGTTCAGGTACTCCTGCATCAGGGCGTGCGGTGCCAGCCGCCGCCCGTTGCCGCCTAGTCGCGGATCGGCCCTGTCGAGGTCGAAGTCGCGGGTCACCAGAAGCAGCGGAACCGCGCCGCCGCAGGCCCCGTGCGTGAGCCTGAAGACGCGCTCTTCGAGCGTTACGTCCGCGGCGGCCGCAATGTCGTCGTATCCGAGCAGCGAACGCAGGAACGGGACGATCCAGTCGTCCACGCCCACCCGGGAGGCCTTGAGATCGTGCCGTGGACGGTGCCGGGCGTAGCGCGAGTACAGGTCCGTTCCGATCCTCCAGTATCTGGCGATCTCATCCTTGATCGAGAGCGACTCCGAGAGGCCGTAGTCGGCGCCGGTCTGCCTCGGTGCCTGGAGGGCGGCCACCTCGGTCAGGAACTCGGGCGGCAGGATCCCGCCCTCGACCCTGAGAGCCGTGAACCCGCTTCCGTGCCGTGTGCGAGCCATCGTTAGAGCGTGGCCATGGGCATGAGGACGTAGACGCCTATGGTGTCCACGGGCAAGGCCGGAACGACATCGTAGCGCTCGCCCCGGATGTCGCTCGCATCCCGTATCCGGCGATGGTCCGCAAGCAGTTGCCGCGCCCGATCCTGGGCGAGCCGCTCGAACGCGGGTTCGAGGGACGGGAGGTCGGCGAGGGCCTGCCGGATGAGGTGCGTCTTCTGTCCGTCGGCCATGTTGCGGCCCGGTTCCAGCGAGAGCAGCGACAGAGCATCGCTGTCGGACAGCAGCTCCGGTGCGGCCGCGCCCCGGACGGCGACGCCGAGGCACTCTTCGGCGAGCAGCGATTTCGCGGGCGCGCCTCCGTTCTCGCCGCGCCTCGCGACCCGCAGGTGGCTTCGCAGCCGGAGGAGGTAGAAAACCGTGCGGGAGTCGATCCCGCTCGCGAACGCGGCGCACGCGCGGGTGCCGATCCGGGGCTCACCGTAATCGGGCGAGGGCTCCGCCACGTGTGTCGCGCCTTCCGGAGAGAACCGCGCCGTAGCGTAGCCGAAGTCGGTGCCGCTCGTCGGTGCGTCCTGATCGAGCGCCTGCTCCGCCACATGGTCCGCAAGCACGGAAACGAGCGGATGGGCGCGGTGAATGATGATCGCGCCTCCCGGAGCGCCTTGGTCAAACGCGAGCTTCACGGTGTCCCGGAACCCGATGGCGGCGAGGCGGTCCTGCAACGGCTGCGGAAGGTGGCGCACGGGAAACCGCCAGTGTCCGTCGCGCCGGTCGAGCGGCGCGCCGAGGCGCTCCGCGGACTGGCGCACGAACCGTTTCACGTCCTCCTGGCCTCCGAGGGCGGAGACGGCCCTCTCCCATTCCGGCCACACGTCACCGGGCCGGAGCCGCCGCTGGGCGAACACGGTGCGCGACATCTTGTCCCTGGCCAGCGTCCAGGCGGCTTCGACCTCCTCTTCCGTCCGGCCGAGTTCGAGTTCCCCCTGATCGGCCCAGGAATCGGCCCGGGCGTGGAGGAGAACGGCACGCATGATCGCCTCGACGACCTTGTTGTTGTCGGCCGGCGTGGGCACCGAGACCCCGAGTTCCTTTCGGATCTTCTCGGCCTTGCGGACGATGACCCGGAGCACCGCGCCGTCAACCGGGTTGTCCCGGCCGTAGAGCATGAGGGCGCGCACGACCGGCGAGGCCTGTCCGAACCGGTCCGCGCGGCCCTCGCGTTGCTCGTGCCGGGTCGGGTTCCACGTCAGGTCGTAGTGTACGACCGCGTCGAAATGGTTCTGAAGGTTGACGCCCTCGGACAGGCAGTCCGTCGCCACCAGAACCGGGGTCGCGCCGTCGTCGAGTTCCCCCAGGGCTTCGATCCGCTCCTCGCGCTGGTCGGGCGTGAGTTCGCCGGTCACCACGAGGATGTGCGGGCGGTTTCGCCGCTTCCCCCCGAGCGCGGCCCGCAGCTGCTCGCCCACGTAATGCGCCGTCGCGATGTAGCGGCAGAACACCACGGGCGAGAAGTCCGCATCGACCAAGCGCCGGATCTCGCCGATCAGCACTTTGAGCTTGGGGTCCTTGCCCGGACCCCGAAGGCCATCGGCCTCGGCGATCAGTCGCCGCAGGGACTCCGTGCCCTCGGGGTCGTCCACCGTTCCGGCGGGCACGCTCTCGCTGACCCCGAGCGAGTCGTCGTCCGCCTCGTCCATGACCGTGTCGCGGGCGGCAAGGTCGAGATTGGCGAGTTGGCCCTCCTCCGTCTCCCCGGCGGCGGCCTCCAGCCTCGTTCTGAGCGCGAGCGAAGCCGCCGCTGGGCTCGAAGACGCGCACCGCAGCAGCGCGAGCGCCGCCCACCACGACATGCGCTGTTCGAGCTTCGTGCCCCCCTCCGCGCGCCGGACCATCTCCCTCGCATACGCGAGCACATGCTGGAACAGCTGGCCCCATTCGCCGGTGAGCCGGTAGGTGGCCTCCCGGGTCTCGCGCACGGGAAAGCGGGTGTCGTCCCTCCACTCGGCGATATCGCCGCGGCGGCGCTGGACGAAGTGCAGCGCGAGTTCCTCGCGGAGCGCCCGGCGCGCGTCGCCCTCGGGCGTGTCGGCCAGCCGCGCGAAGCGCGGGTCCAGAAGGCCCAGCAGGTTGTGGAAGGCCGTGTCGTCGCCCGAGTGCGGGGTCGCGGTCAGGAGCACGATCCCCCTCGGCGGGCGCGCCTCGGCGAGCCCCTTGAGCAACTGGTATCGCTGGTGGCGGGTGTTCGTGTTCGCCCGCACGCAGGTGTGCGCCTCGTCGACGATCACGAACTCGGGACAGGCCCGGAGAAAGTCGCTACGCCGCCGGTCCGACTTGATGTAGTCTAGCGAGACGACGGTGTGCGGATAGACCTCGAAGACGGACTCGTCCGGTCTGAGCCCTCGCTCTAGCCGCGTCGCCGTCCCGGTGCGGACGACCTCCGCGTCGATGGCGAACTTCTCGCCGAGTTCCGCCCGCCACTGGTCGCAGAGATGCGGAGGGCAGATGACCGTGAGCCGCTCGATCTCGCCCCGGTCGAGAAGCTCGCGGGCGATGAGTCCGGCCTCGATCGTCTTGCCGATGCCCACGTCGTCGGCCACGAGGAGCCGGATGGGGTCGAGCTTGAGCGCCATGAGCAGCGGAACGAGCTGGTACGCGCGCGGCTCGACGTTCAGGTTGCCGAAACTGCGGAACGGACCGGCCCCGGCCCGGAGCTTGAGGCGAAGCGCGTCGCGGAGCAGCAGCGCCGCCGCCAGGGAGCCGGGCGCGTCCGGGTCCGGCGGATCGAACGTGGCGGCCACGGGCCGCTCGGGTTCGAGCGGCAGATAGATGAGCGTGGCGTCGTCCTCGCCCCCCCCCAGCGGCCGGAGGCGCAGGAGGTCTTCGCCGGTCTCCGGCAGGACCACCCACTCGCGGCCCCGCACCCGGACCAGATCGCCCGGCTTGAACGCGACGCCCGGATCCGCCATTGCTTGCCGCTCCGTTCCCGCTATCCGGCCGAGGAATCGGCGCCCGGTCCGAAGACCCAGGCGTATTCGCGCAGCACGGCCTCCCACTTCGTCCGGTCCGCCCCGAACCGCACGACCGTGTAGCCCGCGTCCTCGAGCCGGCGCGTCGTTTCCGCGTCCCCGCGCCGCCTGAGTTTCCCGTCGTGGTGCGGGCCGTCGATGAACACCACCGTCTGGTGGCCGGAGTAGGCGAAGTCGGGCCGCGTTCCGAACTCCTGGAGATAGGGTTGCACCCTGTCGGGCCGCCGGTAGCCGCCGAGGCTGACGAACGTGAGCCAGACCCTTTCCAGCGAGGAGCCGGAGAAGGCCTTCAACTCCGCCGCGGTGTCGCCTGCGGCCGCGGGAACGGACAGGCTCTTCCGCTCACCGCGGATCAGGCGGCAGAACAGGTCGAGCATCTCCTCGTTGCGCCGGTCGATCACCGAATGATCGGGTTGGTTGTAGTACCCGAGCAGGCAGCGGTAGCATCCGGCCTCGCACCCGTCCTCCACGTTGTCGAGATCATCCACGCCGCTCCAAGCGCCCGACTTCGACTTGTAGTGGCAGACATCGAGCGCCCGGCGGGCGATCCGCCCCAGCGCGCCGGGGTCGCTAGCGATGCGCGTGAGCACGCCCGCGCCGCCTTCCGAGGCCTCGTAGAACAGGATCGTCGCGCGGTGCTCGCGGTCGGGCAGCGGTTCGGCGGCAAGCTCCGCCTCTTCGAGCTGGAACTCGCGCTCGATGCCGCGCTTGAGCGCGTATTGCAGCGAGACCATGGCCGCCTCGGAAAGTTCGATCCCCGGGCGCAGAATCAGGACATTCCGGGTGTCGCGCACGAACGGCGTTATGCGCTGGACGGTTCCGCCGCCGCCCACCCGATCGTCCTCGGCGTCGGTCGGCGCTTGCGGGTCGCGGGTCCACTCGCCGGTGTTCGTGTCCACGCTGAAGCCGTAGACGGACTTCTCCCGCCTCCGGCGCCAGCCGAGGTTGATGCGCCACAGTGTCGCGGCGGGGCTGTACCGGAGTTCGAGCAGCGTCTCGCCGGCCTCCTCGACCGCGAACGCATCGACGCGCGCGCGCCCCTCCTCCTCGCTGAACCGCAGCGTGGTCACCATCTCGTAGCCTTGACGCTGGCGCTCCTCCTCGTCTGAGGTGATCCGGTTCGCCCTCCGGGTCGAGACCTGCTCGATGCGGTAGAGGTTCAGAACGGCGCGGCCGCCATCGAGCCGTTCGTCGCAGCTGGCGCAGCGCTCGAACTCCTTCTGGTCCCCGAAATGCCCGTAGCCGCAGGCCGGACAGATCCGCGCGGCCTCGACCGGGAGCCTGGACGTGGCCGTCGCCGCCGCCTCGTCGCCGACGGTCAGAATGGCGCGCCGGACCCGGTACGTGCTGCCCTCGTGGTAGATGATGGACTGGGGGCCGAACTCGGTCAGCCCGAGGAACCGCGGCCTGCTCAGGAACGAGTCGCGCGCCACCCTCCTGTGGCGCCCGGGGATGAACGCCATCAGCGGCAGGCGCGGGAAGTTGTAGCCGGGCAGGAACCCCTCGGCGGCCAGATAGCGGTAGGTGTAGAAGTCGGAGTTCATGGTCGCTCGGCTGCCGAGAAGCAGATTCTGCTGCGTGTAGGCCTCGTCGTACCGGGCCTTCGCCTGGCGGCGCTCCTTCTCGGTCGCGGCGGCGTTGTTGATGACCTCGTTGGCGACCCGGATCTGGCTCGCCGTCGCGCGGAATAGCGAGCGCCACCGGTCGAACGATTCGTCCAGCCTTCGTTCCGCCGACTTCATCGCGCCCGGCAGCCAAGTGGCCGTGTACCACGGAGCCGCGCGCCCGGCGAGATCCTCCTCCAAGGTGGCGAGGATGCGTTCGGCGCGCCTCGTCGCCTCACTCACGGCGAGGCCGGAACCGATCTGCGCCGCGATCTCCTCGTGGAGGGGCAGCTTCTCGGACCGTTCCCGGTCGAGCACGTCGCGCACCGAGGACCCGAGCTTCACGCCCGTCTCCCCCAGCCAGACTGCTTGCAGGTGGCTGCGGATCAGGTCCTCGTTGGCCAGATCGATGCTGGGCGGATTGACCTCGCCCGCCACCGCGCGGGTCGGATCGGCGAAGAAGTACTGGTCGTGCGGCGAGCGCGCCGCGCAATAGGTCACGACGAGCGCCGGCTGCCCACTTCGGCCCGCCCGACCGCTCCGCTGCGCGTAGTTGGCCGGAGTCGGCGGCACGTTCCGCATGTAGACGGCGTTGAGCGTCGCGATGTCCACGCCGAGTTCCATGGTCGGCGAGCAGAACAGGATGGGCAGGCCTCGGGTTTCGGAGGCGGCCAACCCCTGCCGGAACCGGCGTTCCCGCTCCTCGCGGTCTTCCGACTCGACCTGCGCCGTGTGCTCGCGGGCCTCCAGGCGGTGGAACAGCCGGTCGTCGGAGCCCAGGAGTCCGGCCACGTTCTCGTAGAGGTCGCGGAAGAACGGGTTCACGCCGCCCTCCGCCTCGCCTTCGTCCCCATCGCCGCCGCCTGAAGCCAAGCGCCACTCTAGCGCCGAGCCGTCGATGCGGTATCCGACGCGCCCGCCGTCGAGTTCGGAAGGCTCGACATATCCGTATGTGGTCAGTACACCGAGCACATCGTCGATCACTTCGTTGTAGACGCTCTCGTCGAACTTCTCGGGATAATGCCGGTTGTCCGTTCCCCAGTACTCGGTGGACTTGACCTTGCGGCCGAAGGCCGAGCGGTGGGATACGTGGTGCGTCCTGTACTCGGGCTTTCGTCCGCGGGCGCTCGGTCGCGGAACCATGTAGGCGTGCGAGAACGGGATCTCGTCCTCGGACAGTCCCCAGGGCTCCTTCAACTCGTTGTAGCTACGGTTGCGCATCCGCTCCTGAAAGTTCGGATCCAGGTAGATCGTCTTGATGCAGAGCGCCCTCCGCATGCGTTCCAGAAGCTCCCTGACGAGGGCGAACCGGACCTCGGGCGAGATCGATCCGAGCAGGGGATGGCCGGCGCGCCACTCCTCCTCGTCCCCGCAGCACTCGTCGAGCCCCCGGTAGCCGATATCGAGCAGTCCGAGCTGCTCGATGTTCGGGTTGTTGATCCGCCAGCCGCGTTGCAGGTCGAAGTAGAGACGGTAGCCGAGCACGTCGCGGAGCGCCTTGAGCGTGTTCTGGGCCTTGACGCCCTTGGCCGAGGGGTTGGCGGAGTAGTCCGAGGGATCGAGGCGCAGATGGAAAAGCACCTTCTGGGTCAGGGCCTCGTCGGTCAGGGGCTCGCCGCCCGCAGCTCGCATTGCCGCGAGCAGCGCGCCCCGAAGCAGCAGGATCTGCAAGAAGTCGTTGAAATGGCCCGCCTGGAGGCTCGCGTCCTGCCGGTTGTCGGTGAACGCCAGCAGTTTCTTCGTCTGCTCGTCGAGATCGGTGCCGATCAGGTGCTTGAGCGCGGACAGCGCGAGGATCGTCGTCGCCGAACTCCGGCCCTCGCTGGACAGGCCCGACAGTTTCGTGAACTCGTTCCGCACCGTGCCGTCAAAGCGGGCGTCGCAGTCGGGGTTGAGGCAGAACCGGAACGCCTCCGGGATGTAGTGCGCCGCCAAGCCGTCTGCCGTGACGGATCCGTTGGGATCGACCCGCACCCGCCGGGGGCGGCGGCTGCGGAAATGCCGCTTCAGCCGCGCCTCGCCGCCGGGGTGTTCCAACCAGTCCTCCGGGTAACGGTCAAGATCCGACGCGTCGAACATCCCCGCCGGATCGGGCATGAGGTAGCCGTACTGGACATCCTCCTCGTCGGTCGAGCGTTCGGACAGCTCGCGCGGCTCGAAGCCGGTAGGCTCCCTCCCGGACAGGCTGGCCCAAACGGGCACGTATTCCTGTCCGCACGTCCGGCAGAACGAGAGCGACCAGAGCGGCCGTTCGCGGTCTCCCGGCTTGAACTGCTGGCCGTCGAGCGTCACATACCGCTCGCCCGGACCTTCGAGCGTCGCATACACGTTCCATGCGCCGCTGATGAACTGATGGAGCCGGAAGGCGAACAGACTCATTCCCTTGTCGTTCCGGCTCCGGTGCGCGGCCAGCAGGAAATCGGCAAGGTGGCGCCGGCAGTGTTCGGCTTCGAGGCCGCTGTCGGCCGCCAGAAGCTCGGACGCCTCGTGGATCGAGAGAGGACGCGAGAGCCGGACGAGCTTCCCATCCCGCTCCTCCAGGCCGAGCTTGTGTTCGACCCAAGCCGTCAACGGGTGCCCCGTCAGCTTGTCGTAGTCGGGGTCGCGCGGGATGCCCGCTTCGACGGCCGCCCGAAGTTCGGGTCCGCTCACGACATCGGACCGTTCGGTCACGGGCCGGAGCGTCTCCGTCACCACGTTGGCCGGATCGACCGGTGCGCCGAACAACTGGCTCGCGATGTCCGCCACCGCCTCGTTTCGCGACTCCTCCGAGCCCTCCGAGGCCATTGTCGCGGAAGTGCCGATGCAGAGCAGCCGGTCGTTGAACCGTTCACGCACGCGGCGCACGAGCATGGCCACGTCCGCGCCCTGCCGGCCCCGGTAGGTGTGAAGCTCGTCCAGCACCAGAAACCTCAACCCGTCGGCGTGGCGGCGCACCGCCTTATCGGTTTCGTGGAACCGCGTCATGAGGAGTTCGAGCATGACGTAGTTCGTGAGCAGGATGTCCGGTGGATTCTTGGCGATCCGTTCGCGCTCCTCGTTCGATTCCTGGCCCGTGTAGCGCGCAAAGGTGACCGGCTCGGAGCCTTCGCCGTAGCCGAGCCTCAGGAACCTGTCGAGTTCCTCGCGCTGGCTGTTGCAGAGTGCGTTCATCGGATAGACGACGATCGCGCTGATGCCCTTGTTGCCTTTCCCGACCTTCCGGCGCCGCAGCACATCGTCCACGATGGGGATGAAATAGGCGAGCGATTTGCCCGACCCCGTGCCGGTCGTGAGGACGTAGCTCTCGCGCCGACTGGCGATCTCGATCGCGTCGGTCTGGTGCCGGTGAAGACGGAGTGGCTTGCCGGACGCGTCGTTCTTGTTCTTGAGCCGGAAGATGTTCGCGCACTCGGGATCGAGCGCGCCCTCGGAGACAAGCTCGTCGATCCAGCCGCCCGACTCGAAGCTCGGATTCAGCTGGATGAGCGGCGCGGGCCAGAACCGGCCCGCGGCGTAGGCCTCGTCCACAGCGCACGAGATGTCGGCGGCGCGGATGCGCGTGAAGCTCCTTGAGAACCTCGCATACTCGGCGACGAGCTCGTCGCGAAAGGCGAAGACATCCATTGGCGGATCCCTACCGGCCCATCGCCAACGGCGCGTGGGTCCCGGCCCGGTTCACGGCACAGCACCGCATGAGCACGGTGGAAGGGCTCACGGACGACGGCCTTCCGAAGCCAACCGCTCTGGCGAAGGCAACCGGTGAGAACCTCCCTGGAGGAACCGGAGAGAATCGTCTGCTGGACGCATGGGGCGAATCAGGCGAGCATGAGGCGCTCGCCCTTCGGCTCCGGAACGGGCCGCCCCAACTCCCGAGCCCGGTCGATCCAGAACCGCATCGCGTCCTTGATGTTTTCCAACGCGGTTTCCTGATCGGCTCCGTGCGCCATGCACCCGGGCAACTCGGGCGCCTCCGCGACGAAAGCCTCGTCCTCGTTGCTCCAATAGAGGATGATCTCGTATTTGAACATCAGTCGTCCGCTCCCAGCTTGTACTTGAGGATCAACCGCCGAACCTGCCTCACCTGGTAGGGCTTGGCATGGCCGCCCCGCCTCTGGAGGTTGACGATCTCCACGACCCCTTCCTTGTCGAATAGGTGGTGGCTGCCGCGCACGCGCTCGTCGAATCCAAGATACCGCATCAGCGCCCGAAGTTCATCGAATCGGATGTTCGCGTCCGAGCGGCCCCCGAGGATGGTCCGGACCAGCCGCTCGCGGCGACTCATGGGTTAGCTGCCCCTACCGGCATGTAGACTCCCCGGGGGATGCGCGGGAGCCGATCCGAGCGCACGAGGCGGGATAGCGACCGGACCACCGCGGCGCGGTCGCCGAGGTGCAGCAGGTCGTCCCCCCGTAACGGCGTGGCCTCGGCATGCTCCATGGATCCGCCCAAGGCAGGCTGTATCATCGCGTTCGCGTTCTCCGTCGCAAGTCGAAGCGGTCCAATCAATATATGGGGAGTCCGCACTGTAGCGACTCTCGGGAGCGAACGGCCCGGCCCCCGCCCGCCGCCATGTGTCCCTGCCCGCGATGTACGACGGACCAACCCGTCTCTCCGGTCCTCCCTTCCGGCCATTCCGGCCATGTTCCGCCCCACGGGGGCCGACCGTGTGGCCGAGCTTCGCATCGCCGCTTCTGGAGTTCCAACGGGGGTGTTTCGCCGCCCCATTGGCGGAGCCTTCCGAAAAGCCTGACCCAACATGACCCATCATGATACCCCATAACCACTTAGCCGATCTATCAGCAGTTGACGCTCTTGAAAACATGCATTCACCGTTATGGGCATCGACGCAGAAGAAACGGCGGTCATGGCAACGCTGGAGGAGCTATTCAAATCGCGGGTGAACGCGTTTCGCGAATGGCCGGGCCTGAGGCCTTCGCCATTGGGCAAGGGGGCACTGGGCAATCCGGGTCTGCCGCGCCGGATCGAGGCCGGATGTTCGCGGTCGCTCAGGACGGCGGACCGGGTTCCGGCGTTCATCGGCAACCACGGCCGGGAGACAGGTGGTGCCCGGGATCCTCCCCCCTCGCCCTTCGTAGCGGACGCCATCAACGCGAAACGGGGAGGCACGACCAGGAGGAGAAGCATGACCGAGAACCCCGAACAGCAAATGGGACCGCCGACCCGCTTCCTGCGGATGTCGGAAGTGCAGGCCCGGACCAGCCTCTCGCGAAGCACGATCCGAAGGTGGGTCAAACAGGGGATCTTCCCTCAGCCGATCGCGCTGGGCGAGCGCGTGCAGGGCTGGATCGAGGCAGAGATCGACCAGTGGATCCGCGAACGGATCGCGGCAAGCCGGGGCGTCGGAGAGACCGTCGCCCATTGAACCCTTCAGGGAAAGGAAGGAAACGATGAGAACGTTGCTGACGACGATGCGGGGAGCCGCGTGGGCCGTGCTGCTCATGCTGACGCCCGGCGCGCTCAACGCGCAGGGCACGAGTCCGTGGGTGGACGCGGTGAACGAGCTACAGACGCAGTTCACGGGACCGATCGCGCGCGGGCTGTCGCTGATCGCGATCGTGGTGGGCGGGCTGATGTTCGCGTTCGGCGAGGGCGGGAGCAAGCGCACGCTGGCGGGGATCATCTTCGGGATCGGGATGGCCGTGGGCGCCGTGAACTTCCTCGGCTGGCTGTTCTGATGCGGGGTCTGACGCGCTGGGCGGGTTACGCGGCACTGAACCGCCCGCTGACGGTGCTGGGCGTGGAGCGGCGTCTGTTCCTGCTGGGCGCGACGCTCGCGGTCGCGGTGTGGAACGCGACGGCCTCGCTCGTGGCGGGCGGCTTGGTGTTCGCGGCCTGCTACGGCGCGGGCTGGCTCGCGGGCCGGAGGGACCCGGCGATGCTTTCGGTGCTGCGGAACGCCGCCCGTTATCCGGCGCGGTACGATCCGGGCAAGTGGGCGGACGAGCCCTGGCATCTCCGCATCCGGACGGACTCGAAGTGAGGGTCGCGGAGGAACGCCGGGCCTACGAGGCGGCGGGGTCGCTGGCCGAAGAGCTGCCCTATTGGGGCTGGCTCGACGATGGCCGCACCTGTCTGACCCGTGCGGGCGAGTTGGTCGCGGCGGGCCGGATCCGGCCCGCCGCAGTGGACGGGCGCACGCCTGAGCAGATCGACCGCGTGCTCGGGCTCTGGCAGCGGTTGATGTCGGGGCTCGGTTCCGACACGCGCCTCCAGTTCCACCTGCTCCGGCGTCCCAGTCTCGCCGAGGATCCAGACGACCGCGGCTCGGACATCGCGTCCCTGTCGGGTCGCAAGCGAAGCGCGTTCCTCGCCGGGCGCGTCCAGCGGCTCGAAGCGTTCGTGGTCTGGTCGCACGACCCGGGCCTCCGCCCGGCGGGTGGAGGTTCCGGGCCGGGAATCTTGTCGCGGCTCGCGCGAATCCGGAAGCGCCGCAGCAAGACGGCAACGACCTACCTGGCCTCGGAGATCGAGGCGGCCGCGGGCCGGTTCCGTGCGATGATCGACGCGGGCCGGTCGCTGGTGGCCGAGCACACGCCCGTCGAGATGCTGGGAGCCGTCGAGGCTTCCCGGCTTCTGTCCGAACTCATCAACCGCCCCGGCACGTTCTGGGACGGCTCGACGGGCAGCGGCATGAACTGGCGGCTCGCGGTCTCGGAACTGGAGGCGGAGCGGTCGCACCTTCGGCTGGACGGCGAGCCGGTGATCCTCTATTCGCTGCTGTCGCCGCCCGGGCAGGCGCACGCGAACCTGCTCCGGGACCTCTACTGCCTCGACGCGGTGACGACCGTCTCGCTCGAATGGCGTCCGTGGTCGGTGGAAGCGGCGCGGCGCCGGATCCGAGGCGCGCAGCGCCACTACTTCTCGCGCCGCTACTCGATGATGGCGCACGCCCAGGACGCCCAGGGCACGGCGGCGGCGATGGTCGATTCCGCGGCGGCCGCCGAGTCCGACCGTCTGGGAGCGGCGCTCGTCGAACTCGAAGCCGACGGCGTGGCCTACGGCGAGGCGTCGCTCACCGTGGCACTCCACGGCGAACTCGACGGGATCGAACGGCTGGACGGCGATGTGCGGCGGCTGTTCGCAGCGCACGACGCGAAGGTCATCCGGGAGGGCTACGGCCAGATGCCCGCGTGGTTCGCCCGGCTCCCGGCGCAGCCGCGCAAGCGGCAGGTGCGGAAGGTGTTCGTGTCGGCGGGCGTCGCCGCGTGCCTCGCGCCCGTGTTCGGGCCGCCCAAGGGGAACCGTAGGAGCCGCCATCTGGACCGCGAGCCGCTGGCGGTGTTCGAGACCCCGTGGCGCACGGCGTACCGCTACGACCTGTTCGCGGGCGACGTGGGCCACACGCTGATCCTGGGGGCGACGGGCTCGGGCAAGAGCTTTACGCTCAACTTCCTGCTGGTCGAGGCGCTCAAGTACGATCCGCGCATCCTGATCCTGGACCTGGGCGGCTCCTACCGCTGGCTGACCCGGTTCCTCGGGGGCCGGTATCTGGAGCTCGCGCCGGGCGAGGCGGAGCCCACCCTCCGCCTCCAGCCGTTCGCGCTTCCCCCGACCACGCGGACGTTCCAGTTCCTGACCGGCTGGGTGCTCCGGCTCCTGAAGCTGGGAGGGTACGAAGCCGACGGCGCGGACACGAGCGAGATCCGCGCCCGGATCGAGGACCTGTACGCGCTCGGCACCGAGCGCCGGACTCTGAGCGTGCTGGCCGGTTCGCTGCCGTCGGCGATGTGGCCCGCGCTCAGCCGCTGGACGGAGGGCGGCGCGTGGGGCGCGTTCTTCGACAACCCCCCGTCGGGCGCGGCGGACATCGAGTTCCGGGACTGGCAGGTGATCGACCTAGCGGGCGCGGCGGAACACGCGGACCTGTGCGAGGCGGCGCTCTCCTATCTGCTGGAACGCATGCGGCTGGAGATCGAGGACCCGGCCGAGACGGCGCGGCTCAAGCTGATGGTCGTGGACGAGGCGTGGCGGTACATGCAGGACCCCGCCGTGCTGAATTACTTGGCCGAGGCGGCCAAGACGTGGCGGAAGAAGAACGCCGCGCTCGTACTCGCGACCCAATCCGCCGTCGATGTGACGGGAACGCCGGGTGCCTCGGCCCTCCTCGAATCGATCCCGACCAAGCTCTTCCTCGCCAACGCCGAACTGCCCGACGAGGCCGGGGCGCTCTTCCGGCTAAACGAGTCGGAGGTGGCCCGGATCCGGGCGCTGACGCCGAAGCGCGAGCTGTACCTCCGCCGCCCGGACGAGGCGGCGGTGCTCCGCTTGGAAGTCGATCCGGAGAGCTACTGGCTCTACACCTCCTCGCCGCTCGACGCCGAGAAGCGCGCCGAAGCCGTGGCGCGGCACGGGCTGGTCCGGGCGCTCGAAGCGCTCGCGGGCCGAACCCATCCCACCCCACCAACCGAGAGGACGTGAACACCATGAAGGCAACTCCAACCGCCGCGATCCTGCTGGGGATCGTCGTAGTCCTGCTGACGCTGCTCCTGGCTTTGCTCCCCTGCGATGCCGCCGCGCAGCAAGCGAGCGCGGACGCCACCCTGCTCCGGGTTCCGTTGCCGGAGGACGGCGAAGAGCGGATCCCCCGGCTCCGCGCACGCGTGCGTCATACAACGGTCATCGTGCTTCCGGCCGGGGAGCGCATCCTCGACTTCGTGGCCGGAGACTCCGAGTACTGGCACCTGACCGGCGCGGCGAACGTCGCGTACCTGAAGCCGTTGGCCGAGAACGCGGCGACCAACGTGGCGCTCGTCTGCGAGTCGGGGCGCATCTACTCGTTCCTTGTCTCGGAAAGCGGGGAGAAGCCGCCCCACCTCGTGGTCCGCGTCGAGGCAGGCGCGGATGCGGAGGCCGCGTTTGGCGCTCCCGGGTTCGTCGCCCGGAGCGAGGTCGCCGCCTACCGCGAGATGGCGGCCCAAGCTGTCGAGGCCGCGGGGCTGGCCCGCGAGGAGGCCGAGGCCGGGATCGCCGAGGCACGCGGCTGGGCCGAAGCGGAGATCGAGGCGTTCCGTGCCGCCTACCCCGAGCGGCTCCGGTTCGAGTACCTGCTGGACCGAAAGGCGTCCGAGCGGCCGTTCCGTGTCGAGGCGATGTGGCACGACGGGGAGTTCACCTATCTCCGCTCGCGCGCACAGGAGTCGCCCGCGCTCTACGAACTCCGGGACGGCGAACCGAGCCTGGTCGCGTTCGATCTCACCGAGGACGGCCTTTATGTCGCCCGCCGTGTCTTGGGCGACGGGTGGCTCCAGATCGGCGGGGAGCGGGCCGGGTGGCGGTTCGAGCCGAGGGACGTGCGATGAGCCGCTGGAAGCAGTGGATGAAGGAGCCCAAAGGCGCGCTGCCGGGCGGTGTCGTTACGAAGGTCGGGATCGCTTTGATCACCGTGCTCGTGGCCGGGCTGCTGCTCTCCTCGTCGTTTTCCGGTCCCGATGAGACGGCCGAGGGCGTCGCCCCCGCGCCGGCCCGGCCCGTGGACGACCGCACGGGCCGGTCGCTCGACGGGCGCTTCAGCGACGAAACCGACCGCCAGAGCCAGCAGGCGGCCGCGGATGCGGACCGGGAACGGGGGCAGCCCGGTGCCCCAGGACAGGACACGGCCGGACAAGACACGGCGGCAAGTTCAGGCAGCGCCGGGGGCGGCATGGGCCGGGCCGAGTTCGAGTTGCGCGAAGCGCTCCGGCTCGAAGAGGTCGAGCGCAGGACGCGCTCGCTCCGCTCGTTCCCCGTCGCGCAGTCGCACCGGGATCCGAACGGATCCACGGATGCCGCGGCGTCTC